>CAYNOF010000544.1:0-21014 GCA_964398335.1 uncultured Rhizobiaceae bacterium | reverse complement strand
CGTGCTGCTGGCCTGGAATGCCAGCGCCCAGTCCGCGCACGCGGCGACCGCGGCGCTGCCGCTGCTCGCCAAGGCCAAGCAGGTGACCCTGATGGTGGTGGACGGGTCGGGCGACGACGCGCATGGCCAGGAGCCCGGCGCCGATGCCGCGCGCTGGCTGGCACGCCACGGCGTGAAGATCACGGTGCAGCGCGAATCGGCGGGCGACGCCGACGTCGGCAACGTCATCCTCTCGCGCGTGCTCGACTTCGACATCGATCTGATCGTCATGGGCGTCTACGGCCACTCGCGCTTCCGCGAGTTCGTGCTGGGCGGCGCCAGTTCCACAATGCTGTCCTCGATGACCGTTCCTGTCCTGATGGCGCATTGAGGCGAGCCCGATGTCCCACTATCACGCCATCGTCTGGCTCGATCATCTGGAAGCCAGGATCTTCCACTTCAGCGCAGACGATGCCGAGGCGATCGCGATCAACTCCCATTCTCCCGATCGCCACCTGCATCACCGCGCCGGGACGCGCACGGGCAATCGTGCGCCCGACGACCACGAATTCTTCGACGCCATCCTGGGCGCTCTCGAGGCCGCGCAGGAATGGCTGATCGTCGGCCCCGGGCTGGCGAAGACGGCATTCGTCGGCTATGTGCGCAGCCATCGTCCTGTGGATGTCAGCAGGATCGTGCTGGTCGAGACGCTCGACCATCCGACCGATGGCGAGCTGCTGCGTCTTGCGCGCAAGCGCGCGACAGCCGTCGACAGAATGCTGTAGCCGTAGTCCGGCGCGCGGCCAACGAAACGAAGGAGTCGTCGCTCGGCGCGGCGGCTCCTTTCTTTTCTTTCCTCCATAACAGCACGCGGCAAACCAGAGACCCTGTCATCCCTCACCGTGTTCGGGATAACTGGACATCCAGCTTGACTTCACTCCTCGAACGGATCGGCGTGTGCGCCTGAGATCGACTTCGCCAATGCCCTGTAGTGCAGGCGCAGCTCCTCGTCGGTCTTGCCGGTTGCCTCGCTGAGCGCGGCAAACAGCCTGCGGCTCGGCGCAGTGCCGGCGCCAATAAAGGCGACAAAGATTTCCTCGATGGTTTCCGGGCTCAGCACGTCGCCCTCCGTTAGCCGACGCCGGCACCATCGCACCGCCCAATCTGCTCGGCGCTGATCTGCATCAAGGGAATCACACCAGCACGCTGGCAGGGTGCCGCAACCGGCGGATGCCCGGGACGACGCGCCGATCGCGATGCTGTTCGCGCGGTGCGTCGGGCCTGGCATCACACCGGGCAAGTTCGTTCTGGAGTGCCGTCGATGTCCGTACGCAATCTGCAGTACCTGCTCTCGCCACGCTCAATCGCCGTGCTGGGCGCGAGCAATCGCGCGCGCTCGGTCGGCAACGTGCTGGTGCGCAACCTGGCACAGGGCGGGTTCAAGGGCTCGATACTCCCGGTGAATCCGCACGAGGCCGAGGTCGCCGGCATCGCGGCGCACAAGAGCGTGCATGACCTTCCGGTGGTGCCCGACCTCGCGGTGATCGCCACGCCACCCGATACGGTACCCGAGCTGGTCGGCCAGCTTGGCGCGCGCGGCACGCGTGCGGTCGTCGTCCTGACGGCCAATTTCGGCGAGGGCGGCCACGCCGAAGGTGTGCGCCGTCGCCAGCAGGTGCTGGATGCCGCACGGCCCCATCTGCTGCGCGTGCTCGGCCCCAACTGCCTGGGCATCGCCGTGCCCGGCATCGGGCTCAACGCCACCTTCGCGCGCGAGGCGCCGCTGAAGGGGGACATCGCATTCCTCACCCAGTCGGGCGGCATCGCCGTCGCGGTGCTCGACTGGGCGAGGCCGCGCGGCATCGGGTTTTCCGCCATGGTCTCGCTGGGTGGCATGCTCGACGTCGATTTCGGCGACCTGCTCGACCACTACGCCGCCGACCCGGCTACCCGGTCGATCGTGATGTACGTCGAGGCGGTGACGCATGCGCGCAAGTTCATGTCGGCGGCGCGGCGCGCGGCGCGCATGAAGCCGGTAGTCGTGGTCAAGGCGGGTCGCGCGCCCCAGGGCGCGGCTGCGGTCTCCTCGCACACCGGAGCGCTGGCCGGTTCTGACGACGTCTATGACGCGGCGTTCCGGCGCGCCGGCATGCTGCGCGTAACCGAGATCGAGGAGCTCTTCGACGCGGTCGAGGCGCTCTCGCGTGGCGGCAAGCCATCAGGCAACCGCCTCGCCATCGTGACCAACGGCGGTGGACCAGGCGTGCTCGCGACCGACTCGCTGATCGCCAGCGGCGGCGCGCTGGCAACCTTGTCGGCCGGAACGCTGCAGGCCCTCAATAGCGCTCTGCCGTCGTGCTGGAGCGGCGCCAACCCCGTCGACATCATCGGCGACGCCGACAGCAAGCGCTACGAGGACGCGGTCGCCGCGCTGCTCAGCGATCCCGACATCGACGCCCTGCTCGTGGCGAATTGCCCTACGGCGATCGCTTCACCGAAGGAAGCCGCCGAAGGCCTGACCCGCGGGATCGACAAGAGCGCCAAAGCAGGCGGCAAGCCGAAGATGGTGCTTGCCAGCTGGCTGGGCGAAAGCTCCGCCCGGGAAGGGCGCGATCATCTGACGGCATCCGGCGTGGCGCAGTACGAGACGCCGGAACGGGCGGTGCGCGCCTTCATGCACATGGTCGACTATCGGGACAACCAGGCCCTGTTGACCGAGACGCCGGCGGCAAGCGCTGCCGATCGGCCGGCGGATCGCGAAACGGCGCGCACCCTGATCGCGCAGACATTGCAGGCCGGGCGCCAGTGGCTCGATACGGCCGATGCGGCCGCGGTCCTGGCCGCCTACGGGATAGC
Organism: uncultured Rhizobiaceae bacterium; assembly: GCA_964398335.1. GTDB lineage: Bacteria > Pseudomonadota > Alphaproteobacteria > Reyranellales > Reyranellaceae > JAFAZJ01. The sequence goes on along the minus strand of CAYNOF010000544.1, from coordinate 18,179 downwards.
GACGTTGCGCAGTGCCACGGCGCAGTCGCCGGACGAGGCGGGCGAGATCGCAGCGCGATGGAGCTGCCCCGTCGCCCTGAAGATCCGCTCGGCTGACGTGGTTCACAAATCCGATATCGGCGGAGTCGCGCTGGGCCTGCTCGGCCGGGACGAAGTGCGCAATGCGGCGCAGGCGATGCTGGGCCGCGTCGGCCGCGCCATGCCGGGTGCGCGCATCGATGGCTTCCTGGTCCAGGAAATGGCCTCGCGGCCGCACGCCATCGAGCTGATCGCCGGCGCGACCGTCGATCCGACCTTCGGCCCGGTGGTGCTGTTCGGCAGCGGCGGCACGGCGGTCGAGGTTCTGCGCGACAAGTCGCTCGAGCTGCCGCCGCTCAACGACGCGCTGGCCCGGCGCCTGATCGCACGCACGCGCGTTGCCCGGCTCCTGTCAGGATACCGCGATCATCCGCCATGCGATGTCGGCGCGGTCGCCAACGTGCTGGTACGGCTGGGCGAGCTGATCGCCGATCATGCCGAGATCGTCGAGCTCGATATCAATCCCCTGCTCTGCGACGAGCAGGGTGTCATGGCGCTCGACGGCCGCATCAGGGTCGCCGCCAGCGCACAGCAGGGGGCCAGCCGGCTGGTCATCTGTCCGTATCCGCAGGATCTCGAAGGCCATATCGCACTGAGCTCGGGCGAGACCATGCCTGTGCGTCCGATCCGGCCGGAAGACGAGGCGGCGCTCCACGCCATGATCGCCGCGACAAGCCCCGAAGACCGACGCTGGCGCTTCTTCCACCCCGTGAAGGCGCTCTCGCATACCGCCGCGGCGGCTCTCTGCCAGATCGACTACGACCGCGAGATGGCCCTGCTCGCCGAGGCACCGGATGGCATCGCGGGAGTGGCGCGCTTCCACGCCGATCCCGATCTCGCCCAGGCCGAGTTCGCCATCCTGGTCCGCTCCGACCTGAAACGACGCGGCATCGGGCAGGCGCTGTTCGGCCGGCTGGTCGAGGTCGCGCGGCAAAGGGGCATCGGCGAGCTGGTCGGCGACGTCCTGAAGGACAATCACCCGATGCGCGACCTGTGCGGCGCGCTCCACCTGAAGGTGGAGCGGCACCCTGACGATGACAGCCTTGTGCGGATGCGCCTGAAACTGACGTAAGGCGGCTTCAGGCCGCCGGAGTCACGGCGACCACGCGGAACGGCCGCTGAATGCCATCGTGCTCGGTGATCGAGACGTACTCGCCGACCTTGAAGCGGTGCGTGTCGAAGCGGAAGATCGGCTCGTCGTCATCGTCGCCCGGCTCGTAGGAGAACAGCCAGCCGGAGCGACGGTGGATCAGGGCGCCGAACTCGTCGCCCGCGCCGTGCCAGAAGCGGCGCACGGTGCAGCGGGCCTTGTCGCGTTGCCAGCCATCGATGTCGAGCAGGCCATGGCGTGTCAACGGCGCATTGAACTCATAGCCGCAGCCGGCGCTGCCCTCGGGAAAGTCGGGCGTGCGGGCGAGTTCGAGGCGAATCTTCTTCAACGACATGGATGATGCTCCGGGCGTTTCACCCGAAGATCGATAGAGGGCCGGAGCGCATGGCGCGTTGATCCGTGTCAAGGCGGTGCGCCGGCACCACTGCCAGTCTGCAAACACAGACCGGAGAGTGCCATGACACCCGCCAAACCCGACGAGACCAAGCCGACCGACGCCAGTCCGGAACTCGAGATGATGCGCGAGAAGCTGCGCCGGCTCTTGAGCGATGCCCGACCGCTGCTTGATCAGCTGGAGGAGGCTGTCGGCGAAGCACGCGCCTCCTCGGTGACGGCGCGCAACAGGCTCGAGACGGAGGTGCGGGAGCGGCCGTTCACGGCGCTGCTCGTCGCCGCCGGCATCGGCTACCTGATCGCATCGCTGCGCCGGCGCTAGGCGATGCTGATGATCCCGTTGCTGCGCGCGGCCATCGAGCTGGGCGCCTCGACGATCGTCGACGCCGGTCGTCGGGCGACGAACCGTGCCGTCACGATGCTGCTGGCGCTGACGATGTTCCTCGCGAGCCTGGGTTTCCTGACGTTTGCCGGCTATCGCGCCATGGCTGCCGGCCTCGGCGATATCCATGCCGCCCTGATCCTGGCCGCCATCTACCTGATCGCGGCTCTCTGCATCCTGCTCGTACAGCAGCGCAACGGCCGGTGACATGCCATGCCCCTGATGAAAGCCGCCATCTTCGTTGAACCCGGCCGGATCGTCGTCGAGGACAAGCCTATTCCCGACGTCGGCCCGCTCGATGCGCTGCTGCGCATCACGACGACCACCATCTGCGGCACCGACGTGCACATCCTGCGCGGCGAGTATCCGGTGGAACGCGGCCTGACCGTCGGCCACGAGCCGGTCGGCGTGATCGAGAAGCTTGGCTCGGCGGTCGTCGGCTACCGCGAGGGCCAGCGGGTCATCGCCGGGGCGATCACGCCCAGCGGCCACAGCACCGCGTGCCTTTGCGGCCAGCATTCGCAGGATGGCGCCGGCACGCCACACGGCTACAAGCCGCTCGGCGGCTGGCGCTTCGGCAACACCATCGACGGCTGCCAGGCGGAGTACGTGCTGGTACCCGATGCGATGGCGAATCTTTCGCCGGTGCCGGACGCGCTCAGCGACGAGCAGGTGCTGATGTGCCCCGACATCATGTCGACCGGCTTCGCCGGCGCCGAGAGCGGCGGCGTGAAGGTCGGCGATATCGTCGCGGTCTTCGCCCAGGGGCCGATCGGCCTGTGCGCCTCGGTCGGCGCCCGGCTCATGGGTGCCACGACGATCATCGGCGTCGACACGGTCGGCGAGCGGATGTCGATGGCGCGTGCCCTGGGCGTCGATCACGTCGTCGACTTCCGGCGCGAGGATCCCGTCACGGCGATCCGCGCGCTGACCGACGGCCGCGGCGTCGATGTGGCGATCGAGGCCCTGGGCACGCAGTCGACCTTCGAAAGCGCCCTGCGCGGGCTGCGGCCCGGCGGCACGCTGTCGAGCCTCGGCGTCTATTCGTCCGACCTGCGCATCCCGCTCGACGCCTTCATGGCGGGGCTCGGCGACCACCGGATCGTCACGTCGCTCTGTCCCGGCGGCAAGGAACGCATGCGGCGCCTGATGAACGTCATCGCCGGCGGCCGCGCCGACCTGACGCGCCTGGTGACCCACCGCTTCCGGCTCGAGCAGATCGAGCAGGCCTACGAGTTGTTCGCGCACCAGCGCGACGGCGTGCTCAAGGTCGCGATAACGCCCTGAGCGCGTTTTGTGATACGGTCCGCCATCTGCGGCGGATCGACTTGCACAATGTCCATGACTGTTCCGATCGAAGTGGCACTACAGGCTGCGGAAGCGCGTCTGCGCTCGATCATGCAGACCGTGCCCGATGCGATGATCATCATCGACGAACGCGGCCGCATCGAATCGCTCAGCACCACTGCCGAACGCCTGTTCGGCTACTCCATGAGCGAGGTAACGGGCAAGAACATCAGCATGTTCATGCCCTCGCCGCACCGCGAGCATCATGACACGTACCTGGAACGCTACCTGGCAACCGGCGAGCGTCACATCATCGGCATCGGACGCATCGTCAACGGCCAGCGCAAGGACGGCACGACATTTCCGATGCACCTGACGATCGGCGAGCTGCGCTCGGCCGACAAGCACTACTTCACGGGCTTCATCCGCGACTTGACCGATCAGCAGCTCACCGAGAGCCGACTGAAGGAGCTGCAGTCGGAAGTCACGCACATGTCGCGCTTCACTGCGCTGGGCGAGATGGCTTCGACCTTGGCGCACGAGATCAACCAGCCGCTGACGGCGATCAGCAACTACCTTCGCGGCTGCAACCGGCTGCTGGAGCGCATCGACGATCCGGCGGTGCCGATGCTGCGCGACGCCATCGGCAAGGCCGCCGACCAGGCGCTGCGTGCCGGCGACATCATCCGGCGCCTGCGTGAGTTCGTCGCCCGGGGCGACAGCGAGAGGCGCGTCGAAAGCCTGCCCAAGCTGATCGAGGATGCCGGCACGCTGGCGCTGATTGGCGCCAAGGAGAACGGCGTCAACGTCGCCTTCCGGCTCGATCCCGCGGTCGACCTGGTGATAGCCGACCGTATCCAGATCCAGCAGGTGCTGGTCAACCTGATTCGCAACGCCATCGAGGTGATGGCCGAGGCCAAAGGTCCGCGTGAACTTGACATTGAAACCCTGGCGGTCTCTGACGAAATAGTCCAGATCAGCATCGCCGATACCGGCGGTGGCCTGGCGCCGGAGGTCGCGCGGCATCTCTTCCAGCCCTTCGTGACCACAAAGCAGAAGGGTATGGGGTTGGGCCTGTCCATCTGTCGGACCATTGTCGAGGCACATGGCGGAAGAATCTGGGTCGATGCCCGGCCGAAGGGCGGGACGATCTTCCGCTTCACGCTGCGCACGGCCGATCATCAGGAGGAGGAAACTCTTGCCGGCTAGTGAGGTGGTACACGTCATTGACGACGACGTCGACGTGCGGCAGTCCCTGGCCTTTCTGCTGAGCACGGCGGGCCTGTCGGTGTGTGTGCACGAATCCGCCGTGGCTTTTCTCAAGGCATTGCCCGGCGCCGATGACGGCTGCATCGTCACCGACGTGCGCATGCCCGACATCGACGGGCTCGAGCTGCAGCGTCGGCTGCGCGCACAGGGGAATTCCATGCCCGTCGTGGTGATGACAGGTCATGGCGACGTGGCGCTGGCGGTCGAGGCCATGAAGGCGGGAGCCGTCGACTTCATCGAAAAGCCGTTCAACGACGAGGTCCTGCTGGCGGCCATCCGCACCGCACTGGCCCAGCGCAGCACGACCCGCGAACGCGGCTCGCAGTTCGACGAGATCCGGGCCCGCATGAAGCTCCTGTCGGAACGCGAGCGGCAGGTGCTCGACGGCCTGGTCGCCGGCAAGCCCAACAAGATCATCGCCTACGATCTCGGCATCAGCGCCCGCACGGTCGAGGTCTACCGCGCCAACGTCATGACCAAGATGCAGGCGGACAGCCTCTCGCACCTGGTTCGCATGGCGTTGCTCGTGGCAGCCGCCCGCTGACGAATTGCGCTAGGTCAAGGCCCCGGCCGCCAAAGGTGCCTATTTTTTCGCTTTCCACCCCGGGGACGGAGCCTGGAAGCCATGGACAATCAGTCGCGATCCGTCGCGATCGTCGACGACGACGCAGCGGTTCGCCACGCCTTGAAATTCGTCCTGGAGTCTGAGGGTCTGAAGGTGCGCGTGCACGGCAAGGGGCCGGCGCTGCTGGAGGATCCGGAGCTGCATCGCTACGGCTGCCTGGTGATCGACTACCGCATGCCCGACATCGACGGGCTGGAGCTGGTCGACGCACTGCGCAGTCGCGGTGTGTCCGCGCCAATCATCATGATCACCGGCCGTGCCAATGCCGGCATGCGCGAACGTGCCGGACGCGCCGGCATCGAGACGATCCTCGAGAAGCCGCTGTCTGACGGCGCCCTGAGCACGGCGATCCACTCCGCGCTCGCACTGCCCCCCACCGCCCCCTGAGCCTACGTAGAATCCCTTAGGTTCAAGACCTGAATGGTGGACCCGCGGTCCTGACGGTACTCAAGCCCCTGTCAACCCGCAGACCAGGGGACTACCGATGCAGACGATCACCGCCGCCACCGCCCGCTCGTTCACCTCGGCTGCCGCGATGATGCGGGGTCCCGCCATGATGGCGCGCCGGCCGGCCGCCGAGGACGGTGTGCGGCGGACCTTCTCCAAGGGCGAGGAGCTGTACGCCGAAGGCGAGGCTGCGGAATTCTTCTACAGGGTGGTGTCCGGCACGGTGCGTATCTGCAAGGTGCTGAATGACGGCCGTCGCCAGATCGAATCCTTCCACCTCGCCGGCGATCTCTTCGGCCTGGAGCGCGGCAGCGAGCATCGCTTCGCCGCCGAGGCGGTCGACGATCTGGTGGTCGTCATGTACCGCGCCCGCCATCTCGAAGGCCTGTTGCACGACAATCCCGACCTCGGCGGTCAGCTGATGAGCTCGGTCCTGGCCAGCCTCGATCGGGCACGCGATCACATGGTGCTGCTGGGCCGCAAGTCGGCGCGCGAGAAGATCGCCAGCTTCCTGCTCGACCTCGCCGGCCGTCTGACCGATGGCGATCGCTTCGAGTTGCCAATGCAGCGCGCCGATATCGCCGACCACCTGGGCCTGACCATCGAGACGGTTTCGCGCACCCTGACCCAGATGGCGCGGGACGGCCTGATCAAGCTCGCCGCCTGCGGCCGGTCCGTGATACTGAGCGACCGCGACCGCCTGGAAGCGCTCGAAGCTGCCTGAAGGCCAGCGGCCAGGATCCTCCTTCGGCCCGTCGACCGCACCGTCGGTGACATCCATCAAGCAAACGACCGCCGGTTCCGTCAAACGCCCGGTGTCGGCCGGATGCAGCCAGGACGGCGAGATGCCCACAGTCAACAGGCGCACCACGCTGCCGCGCACGATCGTCGGCTACGTCATGCGATCCAGCGGCAGCCATCAGCTCGTGCTGGCGATTTTGTCCGCCATGGTCTTCGGAATCAGCGCCGTGCCGCTGGAACTGCAAAGGCGGATCATTAACGATGCCATCAAGGCCGGCGCCGCAGGTCCCATCGTCTGGCTGGCGGCGGCTTACGCCACCGTCGCGGTGGTGCAGAACGGGCTGAAGCTCGGGCTCAACGTCTATCGCGGGTGGGTCAGCGAGCGCGCCGTGCGCCGGCTGCGGCAGCGGATCTTCGCGCAGGCGACCAGCGCAAGCGCCGCCCGCGATCATTCGGCCGAGCAGGCCGGTGTAGGGGTCGCCATGGTGCTGTCGGAGGCCGAACCGATCGGTCAGTTCGTCGGCATCAGTCTGTCTGAGCCATTGCTGCAGGCAGGCGTGCTCGCGAGCGTGATTGGCTACATGGTCTGGCTGGAGCCCTGGATGGGCGTGCTCAGCGTCGCCTTCCTCCTGCCGCAGATCATCTTCGTGCCACCCCTGCAGGCGATGATCAACCGCCGCGCCGAGCGGCGCATCAGCGTTCTGCGCACCGTCAGCGCCGACATGGTCGGCAATCACCATCAGCCTGACATCCGAAACGCGGCGATCGACCAGGTATTTCAGCTCAACATGGGCATCTTCAAGGTCAAGTACACCCAGAACTTCCTGATGAACGTGACCTATCACAGCGCCGTCGCGGTGGCGCTGGGCGTCGGCGGCTACCTCGCTGTCAACGGACGCATCGAGGTCGGTGCGGTGGTGGCGATCGTCGCCGGCCTCGGCCGTCTGAACGACCCCTGGGGCGATCTGGTGAACTGGTGGCGCGAGCTGGCGGTAGTGACCATGAAATACCGCCTGTTCGTGCAGGCGGTCGACCAGCTCGAGGCCGTCGCTGATCATGGTGTTGATCCGCATCAATGTGCCGTCAAGGCCGATCGCAAAGACTGCAGCCACGATCAGCCGTAGAGGATGTCATGAGTCAGAACAACGCGACGACCATGATTGCTCCGTTGGCCGAAGCGACGACCAGAATCAGTGATTTCTGGCGCGGCCAGGACAAGGTCATCGACTGCATGCAGGGTTTCGCGCTGGGCTGGTTCGAGCGGCGGCACGCCGACACAAAGGCTGCGCTGGAGAGCGCGCGGCGCATGTGCACGGCCAGGACGCCAGCGGACGCGGCGCGGGAGTTCCAGGAATGGGCCTCCGGGTCGCTTCAGCGCGCCGCCCAGGATGGCGTCGCCTTTCAGCGCGAGATCATGGCCATCGGAGAAGCCATGATCGACGCGTCCCACCACTATGCTGGAGCCTGAGGACTGGCGATGGCTGCGAACAACACGATCCTGGTGGCCGTCGACGGCTCGCCCTGCTCCGAGCGCGCGACCTCCTACGCCGCCGGCCTCGCCAGGGCGGTACCCGGGACGGTGGTCCATCTGCTCAATGTGCAGCCCTCGGTCGGTAGCCTGGTGACGACGTTCGTGCCCAAAGCCAATGTCGATTCATACCACCGTGAGGAAGGTGACAAGGCGCTCGCCTCGGCGGTCAGGATCTGCGCTGAGGCCGGCGTGACCTGCGACAAGCATATCGGCGTGGGCCGCCCCGGCGAGGTCATCGGTCGTTTCGCCCGGAAACTCGCAGTCCGCTCGGTCGTGAGCGGCACGCGCGGCCATGGCGGCGTCGTAGGCGTGTTGCTCGGTTCGGTGGCACAAGACATCCTCGCGCATGTCGACGTGCCTATCACCTTCGTGAAGTAGGGCGCTCCGTAGCGTCGAAGAAGCCCGACAGCGGCGCGCACAACGTTCCGCCCGGTCCCGTCGTGCACGGCGGCATGAAGCGCTTGACCTGGGTCAATGCCGTTTGCGATCCCGGCGCTATCTGTAGGCCTCCTTTGAGAGGAGGAATCCAGCCATGACCGAAGCTGCCAAGGTTCCCGTGAAGGCCGAGCGCAAGACCGAGGCCAAGGAGGCCACTCCCGTGGTGTGGCGTCCCTTCGACTCGCTGCGGCGCGAGGTGGATCGTTTGTTCGACGATTTCGGCGCCGAGTTCTGGCGTTCGCCGTTCCGCCGCCCGGCCTTCGACGGTGAGCCGATGTTCCGCCGCGAGTTCCACACCGGCCTGTCGACCGCGGTGGACATCGTCGAGAAGGACAACGCTTACGAGGTGACCGCCGACCTGCCGGGCTTCGACGAGAAGAATGTCGAGGTGAAGCTCGAGAACGGCTCGCTGTGCATCAAGGGCGAGCGCAAGTCGGAGAAGGAAGAGAAGAAGAAGGACTATCACCTGACCGAGCGCGAGTTCGGGTCCTTCCAGCGCCGCTTCGCCCTGCCGCCGGGCGTGGACACCGACAAGATCGACGCCAAGCTGACCAAGGGCGTGCTGACGGTGACGCTGCCGAAGAAGCCGGAAGCGCAGAAGCCCGCCAAGACCATCGAGGTCAAGGCGGCGGCTTGAGCTCCAGGCGCCGGAGGACATCATGTCCTTGGCGTTCGCTATTGGCGGGATCGACCACGTCGGTCCCGTCACGCTGGCTCCTGTCAGCACGGAACAGGGTCCGTTTGCTCCCGACATGCCGGCCGAGCGTGCGCTTGGTCTGATGGTGTCGGCGTGTCGAGGGGAGATCGCGCGCCATCGTGCCGCCGCGTTGACGAACGACGATCCCGAGGGCATTCACGACGTGCGGGTCGCCCTGCGACGCCTGCGTGCAGTGCTCGGCCTGTTTCGCGACATCGCTTCCGATGCCGAGGCACGATCGATCGACGTCGAGGCGCGCGCCTTGGCCGATGCGCTCTCGTCGGCACGCGACCTTCAGGTGCTTCTGTTCGAGACAGCGCCGCACGCGGCCCCTCAAATCATGCATATCGGCAGCCAGCTGGTTGATCGACGGCTGGCAGATGCGCGCCTTGTTCTCGACAGTCCGCGCTTCCTCGAATTCGACCGCAGGCTGGACCGCCTTGCCGCCGCCCATATGGACGGCCAGGGCGAATGCCTGATGGCCTTTGCCCGGCGCGCACTTGACCGCAGCCAGGACAGGGTACGCCGGCGCGGTCGCTGCCTTTCAGGCCTTGGCATTCGCAAGCTGCACCGGCTACGCTTGGCCGCCAAGAAGCTGCGCTACGCCGTGGAGTTCCTCGCGCCGCTCTTCAGGGCACAGGAGGCGCAGGACTATGCCGAAGCGGCCACCGCGCTGCAGGACGTCCTGGGCAAGATGAACGACCGGCGGATGGGCCGCGAGGTGTTGCGCGATATCGCGCGCGCCGCCGGATCTCGGCGGGACGTGCGCCGCTCATGCAGGCGCCTGGCGAAGCGGGTGGGCACGCCGAGCGGGCGCCAGCGCAGGCAGCTCAAGCGCGCTTGGAAGGTCTTCAAGCGCGCGGAGCCCTTTTGGCGCATCTAGCCGGCGTCGCCGGTTTATTGGGCAGGGCCGGTTTCGACGACCGAGGGAGGCGCAGCGATATGGCCTGTTCCTCCTGCCGTATCGATGGTCTGCAGAAGGCCTCCGACGCGGGTCGCAGACGACAGGCATTCAGCGAGCCGTGGGTAGTTGTCCACCAGCCAGCCACAGGCCGATTGCACGGCGAGGAAGGCGGCCGCGGCTTGTGTCACCTCGCCCAGCAGCAGCTCGCCTCGCACGTAGTTCGGCACGCAGAGGATCAGGCCGAAGACCGGCGCCAGCAGCGCATTGCCCTGCGAAACCAGTGTGGTGCGCATGTGCTGGTTGCACAGACGCCACCATTCGTGAACGACATTGTCGAGCGCCGGCTCGACCATGGGGATATCGGCGGGCTGCTCACGCATATGCACCAGCTCGTAGCGCAAGTCCGCTTCGGTCTGGTTCTTGCGCTCGATCACGCGGATCATATGCCGGCCCATCCACAGCATCGCTATCGCCGTCACCGCGGAATAGAGCAGCGCAGCGTAAACGAGATAGCCCGACACCGACACCGACTGCTCACCGAACGTGATGTTGAGGCTGCCACCGATATTCCACAGCACCACGATGAAAGTCGCGGCGCCCAACAAGGCGGAGAGCAGTCCGACGAACAGGTCGATGGGTGCATCCGTCGCCAGGCGCGCGTCCTCGGCGATACGATATTCTGCATTCGATCGCTCGCCGTTGATGTGCCCGGGGCCGGCCCGACGCAAGCTCGGAAGCCATATCGCGGTGAGCGCTATCGTCAGCCACTCCCGCCAGCAGCGCTGGAACGTCATGCGTCCCCATACAGCCAAGATCGCCAGGACGACGAACAGGCCGATCAGGACCGGCAGCAGGAACACCTGCGTCCAGATCGCCGCACTGTCGCGCTGCTCCAGGGCGTTGAAGAAATCACGGTTCCACAGATTCAGCTTGTACTGCAGCAGCAGCTGCAGAACGACGTCGATGGTCAGCAGGCAAATCAGCCCCCAGGCGACGACCGGACGCTCGCGCCAAAACCCCCGCGCCTCCCGCCAGAAACGCCGTAGCGAATGCGCATCGGCAATCCCCGGCGAGTCGTCGTGGGTATCGAGCTTGTGACGATGCACCGCGTATTTCACGCCGCCGCCCAGCGCTTGCGCTCTGCAGCGATGAGCTGGGCATACCAGCGAGCCGACGCCTTGGGTATGCGGCGCTGCGTCTTGAAGTCGACATGGACCAGGCCGAAGCGGTTTTCGTAGCCCGCACCCCATTCGAAATTGTCGAGCAGCGACCAGACGAAGTAGCCGCGCACGTCGGCGCCCTGCGCGACGGCTTCGCGCAACGCCCCGATATAGCTGGCAAGGAAGGCAATACGGGCGCCATCCTCGACGTGACCGCTGGCATCGAGCGTCTCGACCGTGCCCGCACCATTCTCGGTCACGTAGATCGGCAGGCCATAGCGCGCGTGGACGGTGCAGAGCGTGTCGCGAAATGCCGGGGGATCAATCTGCCAGCCGATCGGCGATCGCTCGACATCCGGCGGCGCATCGCGCCAGGCAAACCCGTGGGCAGCGTGCGGATCAGCCGAGGCGTGGATCGGCGAATAGTGGTTGACACCCAACCAGTCGAGCGGGCGATGAATACGCTCAAGGTCCCCCGGCTTCTGGAACGGCTCGATCAAGGGCGAGAGTTCGGATGGATAGCGGCCCAGATTCTGCGCATCGGGAAAAGCCCGGTTCCAGATCGCGTCGAGCATGCCGGCCGCATCGCGGTCTTCGCGCGAGGTGCTCACCGGACGCGCCGGCTGCACATTGTGAATACAGCCCAGCAATGCCGTCGGCACGATGGCGCGCAACGCGTCGATCGCCGCGCCGTGCGCCAGGTTGACGTGATGGATCGCCTTGTAGAAATCGGTCATCTCGTGCGTCGCCGGCGGGTGCCAGCCGAACACGTAGCCGAAAAGCGTGAAGACCGCCGGCTCGTTGAAGGTCGCAAACCGGCGCACGCGGTCGCCAAAGCGGTCGGCGACCAGGCTGGCATAGTCGGCGAACCACCCGGCAATGTCGCGGTTGGTCCAGCCACCACGATCCTGCAGGGCCTGCGGCAGATCCCAGTGGTACAGGCAGACCCACGGCTCGATGCGGGCCTCCAGCAAGGCGTCGATCAGCTTGTCGTAGAAGCCCAGCCCGGCTTCGTTGATCGCGCCTACCCCCTGCGGCAGCACCCGGGGCCAGGCGATCGAAAACCGATAGGCGCCCACGCCGATATCGCGCATCAGCGCCACATCTTCGCGCCAGCGATGGTAATGATCGCACGCAACGTCGCCGACATCGGCGTTGGCGATGTGGCCGGGCTGGTGCGAGAATGTGTCCCAGATGCTCGGGCCCCGGCCGTCTTCCGCGGCGGCACCTTCGATCTGATAACTCGAGGTGGAAACGCCCCATACGAAATCCGCCGGGAGGCCTGTATCACGGGCCGACTGCCGGACGGGCTCGGTCAGAGCAACAGAGGGCATTTCAGTCACCACCGGATCATCAGGACACCCGGACTATCCGAGCGCATCATATTAGTACGCTGAGGCAAGGGGCGGCGCGCGGCATTGATCCAGGTCAGGCGGCTGCTCGTCCCGCACCGGCGTGTGACATGCGCCTTCGGACGGCGTGGGCTGCAGCGGGCGACTATCGACTGGGATCGTCGTCGTCCGATCCGTCGATCTCGACCTGGCCGTCGTCCTCCTGCTCAGCCAGGAAGGTGACCAGGCCCGGGTCTTCGGTACATTCGAGCCGCGGCCTGGCGGGGTGGTCGCGCCACTTCTCCAACTCAGCGTGGCAGGCCTCGCGCGTTACGCCGTAGCGCAGCGCGATCGCTTGGCAGTAGTCGCCGGCGGACGAAGGGGCTGCGCTGCAGAGGATCACGGACAAGACCCAGGCATTCATGACGACCACTCCTGCGCTTGATCGAGACGGTTGGCCGCGCCGCCTGCCCAGGTGGCGCGGCGCATAGGCTCTTCCCACATAGCAGCGCGTCGGCGATTGCTACCGATGGTCGTCATATAGGATCGCGCGTATCGGCGTGCCTTGATCCGGATCAACATGCGAAGTGGCTGCCCTGTCACTTGCCCCGCGCCCCACTCGAACGGGCGACGGATCGCTTTTTGGCTTGAAAGTCAGGCTATTGCAGAAGACCTTTCCACCAGCACCCATCCCGACAAGGCGGAGACAAGTTTTGTTCCGTGCCCCTGAGACCCGCCGCCTGCCGCTTTTGTCGATTCTGATCGCCGGTGCTTTATTGGGGCGTATCGCCGACGGCGCGGCACAGGAACATGTCACGCTCAAACAGGCTGCCGAGGCGTTCGACGCTGCCGCGCTGCGGATCAACGATTTTGCCGCCGCCAATGTCGTCCGCTGGACGGGACCCATCTACCTGGCCATCGCCGGCTACTCGGGCATGAGTTCGGTGACCCCCGAGATCGAAGCCGCCGTTCAGGAGATGGCGCAACTTGCCAAGGTTCCGATGCAGCGCGTCGAGTGGAGCGATCCGCGGGCCAATGTTCGGTTCCGGCCGAACACTGGCGACGTCGGAGGCATCTCGACCTCCCCGTGCCGCACATCCCTGAGCTGGAACGGCGGTGAACTGCGTCGTGCCGAGGTCACCGTCAACCTCGCCAATGAAGGCCGCATCACGCGCTGCATCAACCACGAGATCATGCACGTGTTCGGATTGCGATCGCATGCGCACACCTCGATCAGCGTCCTGAGTTACGCGCAATCGAACTACGCGCAGCCTTCGTCTATTGATCGTCTGATGATCGAAACCCTCTACGATGCACGACTCTCGCCTGGCATGGATGCAACCAGCGCGACGCGAGTCGCCTGCTCGATCATGGCCGAGAAGCTGGGCGCGACCGAATTGGAGAGGACGCAGTACTGCAGCGTCAGGGATCTGCGCGACCGCAGGCTCTTCACGTCCCTGGAATCGCGCAGCAACGGCGACTGAATCAGACGATCACCGTGAATTTCCTGAGAGGCGGCGCATCGCATCAGCGCGCGCAGCGCTCTGCCGCTATCCGGGCGATACGATCGTACTCGCCACGGATCCCGCCGGTCTGGGTGAAGGAAATCGTCAGCGCGCCGGCGTTCCCGCTCGGCCGGATGTGGAAGACGCCGACCGGATCTTCCGCCTGGTCGTGACCGCGCACGTACATATTGACCACCGCCTCCTGGCTCGGCGGCGGCGCGACGCGCGGCCAAGCGCGAAGCTGCGGCGGCATCTGCCGCATCAGGCACTGCGCGACAACGTCGTGCGTAATGCCGGACACGGTCGCAAGCGGCGTCTCCTGGGCGGCTGCGGCTGTCGTCAGCCCCAGCAGAAGAACGGTCATCAATCGGTGCATGGTCGGTCCCAATGGCAAGCAATCAGTTGCTCTTTAGGGGCGCGTTGGGCGAGGCGCCTTGATCGAAGACAATCCGCATGCATCAAGACCGCGAAATTGCGGACGGCACTTGATCCAGATCAGCGCGCCGAGGGCACGCCCACGGAAGATAACCGCCGTGAAGATCGCGGCGGAGATGTGACGTGGCGCACAAGAGGGTGACTTTCAGATCGGAGGCGCGCGAGAAGATCCTTCGCGGCGCCGGCCAGCTCGCCGACGCCGTACGCGTGACGCTGGGGCCGCGCTCGAAGTCGGTCCTGATCCAGCGCAAGTGGGGCACGCCGGTGGTTTGCAATGATGGCGTGACCATCGCCAAGGAATTCGACCTCAAGGATCCCGAGGAGAACCTGGGCGCGCAGATGCTGCGGCAGGCAGCGGAGAAGACCGGCGAGAAGGTCGGCGACGGCACCAGCACCTCCACGATCCTGGCCCACGCCATCCTCGCCGACGGTATCCGCAACGTCGTCGCCGGCGCCAGCGCCGTCGACATCAAGCGCGGCCTCGACCGCGGCGCCCGTGCCGCTACCGCGGCGCTGGGCCGGCTGTCGCGCCCCGTCACCACGCGCAAGGAGAAGGCGCAGGTCGCGGCGATCTCGGCCCACAACGACGAAAGCATCGGCGAGCTGATCGCCTCGGCGATGGAGAAGGTCGGCAACGACGGCGTGATCTCGGTCGAGGAGGCCAAGACGACCGAAACGACGCTCGACGTGGTTGAAGGCATGCAGTTCGATCGCGGCTACATTTCGCCCTACTTCGTCACCAACGTCGACACCATGGAGTCGGTGCTCGAGGACGCCGTGGTGCTCCTGTGCGACCGCAAGATCGCCAGCCTGAAGGATCTGGTGCCGCTGATGGAGGCGATCGCCAAGGCCGGCCGGCCGTTGCTGGTGATCGCCGACGACGTCGAGGGCGAAGCGTTGGCAACCCTGGTCGTGAACCAGGTGCGCGGCAGCCTGAAGAGCTGTGCCGTGAAGGCACCGGGCTTCGGCGATCGGCGCAAGGCGATGCTTGAGGACATCGCGATCCTCACGGGCGGCGAGGTGATTTCCGAGGAACTCGGCGCAAAGCTGGAAAGCGCTACGCTGGCCCAGCTCGGCAAGGTGCGCCGCGCGGTCATCGACAAGGACAACACCACGCTGATCGGCGGTGCCGGCGAGCGGGCGGCGATCGATGGACGCATCACCCAGCTGCGCAACCTGATCGACAAGACGACCAGCGACTACGACCGCGAGAAGCTGCTCGAGCGCATCGCCAAGCTGTCCGGCGGTGTCGCCGTGATCCATGCCGGCGCTCCTTCCGAGGCGGAGATGAAAGCCAAGAAGGAGGCGCTCGACGACGCCATCAGCGCCACCAAGGCGGCCGTCGCCGAGGGCATCGTGCCCGGCGGCGGGCTGGCCCTGCTGCGCTGCGTCGATGCCGTCGCGCAGGAAGAAGCATCGAGTCAGGGCGACGAGAAGACCGGCGTGCAGGTGCTGCGCCGCGCGCTGGAGGCGCCCGCCCGCCAGATCGCCGAAAATTCCGCCGTGGATGGCGGCGTGGTGGTCGCCCACATGCTGGAGAGCAAGGGCAATCTCGGGTTTGACGCCGGACGCAAAGAATACGTCGATCTGGTCGAGGCCGGCATCATCGACCCGACCAAGGTGGTGCGCATCGCCCTGGAAAATGCCGTATCAGTGGCCAGCGTTCTGTTGCTGACCGAAGCGACCATGACCGAGATCCCCGAGCCGGTAAGGCCGCGCCCGGCCGAATCCGAGATGGAGATGTGACGCCGGACGACAAGGGCCGGGTCTCGGACCCGGCCCTTGGGCGTTTCGGCTCAGGCCGCTGCCTGCGGTGCGATTACGGTCGTGGCCACGGCGTGGGTCTGCGATTCGACCATCGCATTGGCGATGTCCGTTACCTCGTGCTGAAGCGCGAGGCTATCGCCCGCCATGCGCTGGAGAGCGCCGGTGGCCCACTCCTGATACTCGCGCATGAAGTCGAACGGCGTCTTGGCCGCACACATGCGCCGCGCGGCTTCGAGGGCGGCCTGCGTGCCGAGGTGCCGGCGCTCGAACCAACCCTTGGCGAAGGCCTGCATGCTGTCGAGTACCTTGTCCTGGCCACGCCAGAAGTCGCATGCCCGTGTCGCGGCAGCCTCCGTGTTTGCCGCCATCGGCTGAAACATGGTCTGCATGGACTCGTAGAGCCTGGTCACATTGTCGTTCTCCATCACCTTTCTCCTTCTTCACCCAGCCCTCATGTCTCCAACACGTAGCGTCCCGGCGCGTCGCCCAGACTTGCCTGCTGCGTCCCACTGCGCCCCAGCTCGGGCGGTGGGCCGACGTCGGTGGAGTACCGCTTCAGCCAGTTCAGCCATGCCGGCCACCATGAGCCGGCGCTTGACGGCGCCGCCTCCAGCCATTGCTCGGGCGCCACGTACGGGTCCGTTGCGGCATGCGTCGCGATCCTGAAGCTGCGCGTGGATCCTTCCGGAGGATTGACGATTCCTGCATTGTGGCCGCCGGTGGTCAGCGCGAAGGTGATCTCCACATCGGCCTGCAGATGGAGCTTGTAGACCGATTTCCAGGGCGCCACGTGATCCCATTCGGTGGCGACGACAAACAGCGGTACGTCGATGTTGGACAACGCCACCGGAGCGCCGTCGACCACGTAGTGGCCCAGCGCCAACTCGTTGTTGAGGAAGAGGCGGCGCAGATATTCGCTGTGCATGCGATAGGGCATGCGCGTGGCATCGGCGTTCCAGGCCATCAGGTCGGACATCGGCGCGCGATCGCCCAGCAGGTAGTCGCGCACCAGGCGGGACCAGATCAGGTCATTCGACCGCAGGAGGTTGAACGCGCCCGCCATCTGCCGCGCTTCGAGAAACCCGCGCCGCCACATCAGATCCTCGAGAAACGTAACCTGGCTTTCGTCGATGAAGAGCGTCAGCTCGCCCGCTTCCGAGAAATCGGTCTGCGCCGCCATCAGCGTGACCGTCTTCAGCGGATGCCATTTCCGCCGACCAAGGGCCGCGGCCGCCAGTGCAAGCAATGTCCCGCCCAGGCAATAGCCCACCGCATGGATCGGCCGATCGGGCATGATCGAGCCCATGGTGTCGATGGCTTCGTGAACGCCGCGCGCAAGATAGTCGTCAAGACCCAAGTCGCGTTGCTGCGTGCCGGGATTGCGCCACGAGATCATGAACACCGTATGACCGGCTTCGACGAGATGACGCACCATGGAATTCGCCGGCGACAGGTCGAGGATGTAGTACTTCATGATCCATGCCGGCACGATCAGGATCGGCTCCGGATGCACCGCCTCGGTCTGCGGCTTGTACTGGATCAGTTCCATCACCTCGTTGCGATGGACGACCACACCAGGCGTGCAGGCAATCGTCTCGCCGACCCTGAACGCCTCCACGCCTGCCGGTCGCTCACCGGCGGTCAGGCGCTGCAGATCCTCGACGAAGTTCTGCGCACCCGCCCAGAAGTTGTGGCCGCCAGTCTCCGCGGCCCGGCGCAGCACGACCGGATTGGTCGCGACGAAGTTGCTGGGGGCAAACTGATCCAGAATCTGTCGCGCGACGAACGAAACCCCGTCCGCGTTGTGTCGCGCCACGCCCGGCACCGAGCGGGTTGCGGACTGCCACCAATCCTCCTGCATCAGAAATGCCTGGTGGATGAGGTTGAACGGAAACTTCGACCACAGCGGGTCGGCGAAGCGCTTGTCCTGCGGCAGAGGCGGGAAGCAGGGCTCGGCCTCCGCCTGCGCACAGCAGACGGCGTAACGTGCCAGCCGGGCGGCATGGCTGGCCGCCAAGCCAGCCAACCCCCACTGCAAGCCCGGCGCGGTCATCAGGTGTGCCGCCCAGTCGTACCAG
>CAYNOF010000543.1:0-3139 GCA_964398335.1 uncultured Rhizobiaceae bacterium | reverse complement strand
GCGCCGGAACTGCTCCAGCCGCTCGCGCAGCCATGCCTCCTTGCGGCCGACGGCGGCGACGTCGAGCTCCTGCTCGGCGGAAAGGCGCGCCATCTCCTCGAAGGTCTGGCCCACCGGCGGCTCGGGCAGGTCGATCTGGTTGCTGCCCCAGCGCACGTCGTTGCTCATCACCAGCCGCTCGTTGCGGTCGAACAGCCGGAAGCTGCCGGGAAAGGCCTGGATCGCGTCGGCCAGCCGGCTGCGGTTGAGATTGCGCTCGGTGACGTCGAGCGCCAGGGCCAGCACGGCCGGCCGGCCATCGAGCGTGATCGGCTGCAGCGTGGTCTCGACCTCGAAGGTCGTGCCGTCCTTGCGCCAGTGGCGCATGCGGTGAAGGTTCTCGCTGGACACGACGGCCTCGCGCAGCCGCGGCAGCTCCTCCGGCGGCCGGACGTCGGCGAGGGTCATGCCGGCGAGGAACTCCTCGCGCGACCAGCCGTATTGGCGCACGGCGGCGTCGTTGATCGCGAGGAAGCGCAGGCTCTGCGGGTCGTGCACCGCCATGGGATGCGGATTGGAATCGAACAGCAGGCGATAGCGGTCCTCGCTCTGGTGCCGGCGCGCCCACTCGCGCCGCAGCCAGTAGGCCATCGCGCCCAGCGCCGCGGATGCGGCGAGCCAGCCGACGACGACGATCAGCGCGGTGCGCCACCAGCCGGCGAGCACATGGTCGACCGTGTTGCCGACGACGATCAGCAGGCCCGGATATTCGCCCAGCACATGATAGCCCATCACCCGCTCGCGGCCGTCGACGGTGCTCCTGAGCTGGAAGGTGCCCGCAGGACGGCCGGACAGGCGCGTGGAGAACAGCGGCGAGGCGGCGAAGGAGCGGCCCATGACGCCATCGTCATGCGGGCTGCGCACCAGCAGCGTGCCGTCGCGGCGGAACAGCGCGATGGTCTGATCCTGGTCGGCGCTGCCCAGCGACCACGTCCGCTCGAAGTAGCGCGGATCGAGCGCCACCACGATCACGCCGGCGAACGAACCGTCCGGCCGCAGCCATGCCTTGGCGACGGGGATCAGCCATTCATTGTCGGTGCGGCTGCGGACCGGCGCGAAGACCTCCAGCGCCGCGCGCGGATCGGCCTGGTAGTGGCGGAAGTAAGGGCGATCGGCATGATCGAGCGCAAGCTCGCCGCCAGCGCCATGCACGACTTGGCCGGCGGCATCCAGCACCCAGATCGAGCGCATGAACGGGCGGCTGCCGAGCGTCTCGCGCAGGCGATTGCTGAAGGCCGGCTCCGGGACCGTGCCCGGGGCGTTCAGCCGGGCTTCGATGATCACGATCGTCGTGGCGGTGGTCTGGATCGTGCGGCTGGTCTGTTCGCTGGCCAGCCGGGCAAAGGATTGGATCAGCTGCTGGCCCGAATCCATCGCCTGCTGACGCAGCTGCGCAAGCAGCGCCAGAAGGATCACGCCCGAGATCACGACATAGGCCAGCGGCAGCCACAGGATCAGCCTGCGGCCGGCGCGCGCATTGTCGGCGTGAGACTTCGCGGGCGTGCTCAAGGCATGCGTCCAGCTTCGCGACATCGGACCGCCCGACGCGCCAGCGGATCACTACAGTCAAACTGCGACCAGCGGAGGGGGATACATCCAAAGTGGACCGGATTCCCAAAAATACACGGAATCCGTGAGGAAATTCATCGCCCCTGCGGCGCGAAGCGCCAGATCGTGCCGCCGACGTCGTCGGTCAGATACACCGCGCCATCCGGCGCGACGGCGACACCCGCCGGCATGCCCCAGACATTGGCGCGCTCGGCGCCCGAGACCCAGAAGCCGCTGGCGAAGACCTCGTAGTCACCCGCCGGCCTCTCGATGCCGGTGCGCGGGTCCTTCACGAAGGGCGCGAAGGCAAGGAGATAGCCGCGCGGCTTGTCAGCGTTCCACGAGCCCTGCAGGGCCATGAAGGCACCGCCGCGATAGCGCTCGGGAAACAACGTGCCGTCATAGAAGGCGAGATGGATCGGCGCGGAGTGCGAGCGGATCAGCAGCTGCGGCATCACGCTCCTGCCGACCAGATCGCGGCGCTTCTCGCCCAGCCCCGGCTGCGCCTTGCCGCCGCTATAGGCATAGGGCCAGCCGTGGAAGGAGTCGCGCTCGACCACCGTGAGATAGTCCGGCACCAGCTCGTCGCCCAACCCGTCGCGCTCGTTGACGGCGGCGTACAGGCGCGTGGTGCCGGGATAGAAGGCGATGCCGATGGCGTTGCGCAGGCCCGATGCGAAGGTCACCTGGCCCGCGCCGTCGCGGCGGAATTCCTGGATCGTAGCGCGCGGCGATTGCTCCTCGCCGACATTGCTGCGCGAGCCGACGCCGACATAGAAATGCGCGCCGTCGGGGGCGAAGGCGAGGCTGCGCGTCCAGTGGCCGGTGCCCGGGCCCAGCGCGCCTTGCGCCGTCACGCGCACTGGCGCGCCGCGCGCTTTCAGATCGCCCTGGACGTAGTCGAGGCGCCAGACGCCGGCGGTGTCGGCGACATAGAGGCCCTCGGGCCGGATCGCCAGGCCGAACGGCCGCTCGAAGCCCTCGGCGAAGACCGAGCGCACTTCCGCGCGTCCATCGCGATCGGCGTCGCGCAGGATGCCGATATGGCCGGCGCTTGAATCGGCGATCAGCGCATCGCCATTGGGCGCGAAGATGATGGTGCGCGCCCGGCCGACATTCTCGGCCCAGAGCTGGGCGGTGAAGCCCGGCGGCACGCTGAGCCGCGCGTCGGCCGGCCGACGTACGCGCTCGGCGGGGTTGGAGGCACTGGGGCTGGCGAAGGGCGCCGGCAGGCTCGCGGCGTCGATGCGGATGCGCGTGCCCGGCGCCGGGTTGCGCTCGTCCTGGGCGTACGCGGCCGTACAGTTGAGCGCGACGGCGAGGATCAGAACGGACCGCAGCTTCGGCATCGTCGCCTCCGGCCGCGCCAGCCTTCAGGCCGCGCGGATCAGCGCGGCGACGCCCGGCAATTCCTTGCCTTCCATCCACTCGAGGAAGGCACCGCCCGCCGTCGAGATATAGGTGAACTCCTCCTCGACGCCAGCATGGGCCAGCGCCGCGACGGTGTCGCCGCCGCCGGCCACCGACAGGAGCTTGCCGGCTTCCGTCAGCG
>CAYNOF010000542.1:0-5796 GCA_964398335.1 uncultured Rhizobiaceae bacterium | reverse complement strand
CGGTCAGGACGGTGTCCGCGCCGCAACGCGCAGCCGCGTCGACCAGCGCCCTGTCGATGCCGGCCCGGAACAGCCCGGGGCAGGGCTCGTCGAGCAGCGGCAGACGATCGAGATGATCGAAATCGAGCGTGTCGTCGCCGGCGATGCCATGGCGGACAATGCCGGGCCGCGCGAGAGCCGCCTCGAGATAGGGCGCTTCATGGCGCAGCCCGTGCAGGCGGGCGTACTCGATCGAGATGCCATGGAGCGGTCGTCCCGACGGCGCGAGCCTGTCGAGCGCCAGGTAGGCGACGGACGTCGAGTCCATGCCGCCGGAGACATGCGCGGCCACGGTTCCCCTGGCGCGCTCGTCGACCGCGGCGCGCAGCAGGCCGGCATAGCGTGCGCCGGTCTCCTCGAGGTCGCGCGGCACGGATCGGTCGGCGCGTTCCTGCCAGTCCCAGAATCGGCGAACGTCGACGGCGCCTGTCGCGAGATCGGCGCTCAACGATGTGCCCGGAACAACGCGGTCGATGCCGCGCAACGCCGAGCCGGCAACGTAGTCGATCTCCGCATAGCCGGCTGTCAGCACCTCACCGAGCAGGTCACGATCGATCTCCGCCGCACCTTTGAAGTCCGCCAGCGGCCGCAGCAGGCTCGCGATGCCGATTCCCTCGTGTGTTCTCGTCCAGTAGAGCGGATAGCCACCGCAGGGATCGCGGAAGGCGACGATGCGCTGCTTCCTGCGGTCGAGGATGACGACGGCGAATTCGCCCTCGAGCACCGAGCAGACGTCGTCGCCGAACGCGGCATAGGCGGCGAGTACCCATCGCACGTCGGCTGCGGATCGATCCGGCGCCGACAGGCGGGGCAGGCGACGGGCGAGATCCTCGCGGTAGTAGATGCGCCCCAGCAGGCAGGCCTGCGTGTCGCCCTGACTGGCGACCTGCAGCAGCGACCGCGCGGCGCCGAACAGCTGGATCTCGGCACGACCATGGCCGGCGGTCAGGCAGAAGCCGATTGGGGGCAGGTCGGCGCGCTGCGTCATGGTCTTACGACAGGCGAAAGGCCGGCGTGAACCGGCGGCAATGCGATGCCTCGTCGCCGATCACTGTATTGCCGGTCTCGCACCAGCTATGGCCGGCGAGCGGATAGAATCCCACGCCGACGACCAGGGAGGCCGGCAACCCGACACAGCGGGCCAGCGCGAAACTGGCAAGCGCCCGCTCCTTGCAATCGACGTTCATCAAATGGCGGGAAGCGGCGCTGCGAATGGCGCCATCGATGGCCCGGGCAAGCTCGCCGGCATGCGCCGCCGCCGTCGCGCCACCCAGCCGCTTCTGCCAGGCCTTGACCGTGGCGTTCCATCCCGACACCGCGAACGACAATCGCGCGAAGGTGAGCGCGATCCAGGCACGCGATCGCTGCGTCGACGCAAGGCGCAGCAGGCGATGCGTCACGCCGGCGAGCGCGCCCGCCACGATGCGCCGCGTGCCCGGGCGGTGCCGGCCGTCCTGCCGCCGAAGCAAGCCGCGCCTTGTCAGGTCACCCAGCAGCGTGTCGAGATCGCCGGCGATGCGCGCTTCGTCGACGCCGTAGCGGGCGGCGCTTCTCGCGATCGCGAAGTCGCGCCCGCCTTCGAGCATGTCCCGCAGCATCGCGGCAGCGACCGGCGAGACCGCGTAGAAGCTTCCAGCCAGGTCGACGATGCAGCCATCGCCGTGCTCGGTGACGACCAGCGCGACGTCGGGCGCCAGGCCCGGGATGACCGGCAGCGGTGACGGTTCCGGATCGACGGCCGGACGGGACGAGGTCACGACCGCGCCACAACGCCCGCGCGGCTCAGCAGCCGTACGGGCCGGACTCGTAGTAATAATAGTAGCGGCAATCCTGCCCGGAGCCGCCGCCGCCGCCGCGGATCATCCGGGTCGTCGAGCCGACCTCCAGGATCCTCGGCGATTCGTAGCGTTCGATTGTCGGCGATGCCGGTCGATCGGTGCGCGCGTCGGCAGAGTCGACCCCAACGCCCTTGTCGTGCTCAGACATGTTGGCTCCCCCTTCGCTCGATCGCGCGTCAACAATTTGCACGCGTCAATCCTATCAGAGAGCACTCGCCGACGAAATCAAAAGCGGCTTTGATACGCGTCAATACTTCAGCCGAAAGGTATTCGTTCAAGCTATGGCGTCAAGGAGTCTGGAATGAATGAACCGCCGTCGCGCAGCGTCGTCGGCGAGGCGTTGCGTCTGCTGCGGCCGTTCTGGCGACTGGCGCTGTTCTCGACGCTCGCCGGCATCGCCAGCGGTCTCGCGACGGCGTTCCTGCTCGGCGCCATCAATCGCGCGCTGCAGACGGAAGGCGGCGCGACCAGCGCGGTGCTGTTGAGCTTCGGCGGCTTGTGCGCCTTCACCATCGTGACCGCGGTGATCGCCAATATCGGCAACAGCACGGTGAGCCAGGACATCGTCGCGTCGGTGCAGCTCGAGCTCTGCGCCAGGATCATCCGCGCGCCGATCCGCGAGATCGAGCGCATGCAGGTCCATCGCCTGCTCGCCGCGCTCAATCGCGACGTCGAGGCGATCGCGGCGTTCGCCTTCGGCCTGTCCAGCCTGACGATCTCGCTGGCGGTGGTCGTGGCCAGCCTCGCGTACCTGCTCGTGCTGTCGCCGCTGTTCTTCGCCGTTACCGTCGCGGCGCTGGCGCTGGGCACCTGGGCGCATGCGCTCGCGCGCAATCGCGGCATCGCCGGCCTGCGCGCGGTGCGCGAGGCGCATGAGCAGCTGCTGCGCCATTTCCGCGCCCTGTGCGAAGGCGCCAAGGAGCTGCGCATCAACCGCGCCCGCCGGGCCCGCGTCTATGGTGCGCAGACCGTGCCGACCATCCATGCGATCCGCGATGCCCATCTGCGCGCGGTGCGGGTGTTCTCGAGCGCCAACGCGGTGGGATCGCTGCTGTTCTTCATCGTCGTCGGCGTCGTGCTGCTGCTGAGCACGCAGTCGGGCATCGATCGCGCCGTGCTGGGCGGCTTCGTCGTGGTGCTGCTGTACATCCGCACGCCGATCGAGCAGCTCGTGATGGCGATGCCGATGCTCGGCCAGGCCCAGGTGGCGCTCGGCCGCATCGCCGAGCTCTCGGCACGGTTCTCGGCCGAGGAAGCGCATCTGCCGCTCGACGCATCGGCGCCGCCGGCGTCGGCGATCGACAGCATCGTGCTGAAGGATGCGTGCTTCACCTATCCGGCGGCGGACGGCGGCGACGGCTTCACGCTCGGTCCGGTCAACCTGACGGTCCGGCCCGGCGAGATCCTGTTCGTCACCGGCGAGAATGGCTGCGGCAAGACCACGCTGATCAAGCTGATCCTCGCGCTCTATGAACCGACCGCCGGCGGCATCCTGGTGAACGATGCGCCGCTGACAGCCGACCGACGCGACGATTATCGCCAGCTCTTCTCGGCGGTGTTCTTCGACTTCTTCCTGTTCGGGGATCTGGTGCACGACAGCCCGGCGATGGCGCCGCAGGTGCAGACCTGGCTCGAGCGGCTGGAGCTGGCGCACAAGGTCACGGTCAGGGAGGGCGCTTTCTCGACCATCGATCTGTCGGCGGGGCAGCGCAAGCGTCTGGCGCTGATCCAGGTCTATCTCGAGAACCGCCCGGTCATCGTCTTCGACGAATGGGCGGCGGAGCAGGACCCGACGTTCCGGCGCATCTTCTACGAGGAGATCCTTCCCGAGCTCAAACGCCAGGGCAAGGCACTGATCGTGATCTCGCACGACGACCGCTTCTTCGCCGTCGCCGACAGGAGAATCCAGCTGAAGGACGGCAAGCAGGTCGCGGCGTGACTCAGCCCAGCCGGTTGATGCCGTCGAACGCCGCGGTCTTGTAGCACTCCGCGAGCGTCGGATAGTTGAACACCGTGTTGACGAAGTAGTCGATCGTGCCCTTGTGCGCCAGCACGGCCTGGCCGATGTGGATCAGCTCGCTGGCACCCTCGCCGATGATGTGCACGCCGAGCAGCTCGCGCGTCTCGAGGTGGAAGATCAGCTTCAGCAGCCCCGCGTTGTCGCCGATGATCTGGCCGCGCGCGATCTCGCGGTAATTGGCCTTGCCGATCTCGTAGGGGATGCCTTCCTGGGTCAGCTCCTCCTCGGTGCGGCCGACGGTGGAGATCTCGGGGATGGTGTAGATGCCGTAGGGGAACAGCGAGGGCACGCTCTCGGCGGTGACGTTGAAGGCGTGGCAGGAGGCGCGGCGGCCCTGCTCCATCGAGGTCGAGGCGAGGCTGGGGAAGCCGATCACGTCGCCCACGGCGTAGATGTGCGGCTGGTTGGTCTGGTAGTGCTCGTTGACCTTCAGGCGCCCGCGCTCGTCGGCCTCCACGCCGGCGGCCTTCAGGTCGAGCTTGGCGGTGGCGCCGGTGCGGCCGATGGAATAGAGCGCCGATTCGCTGACGATCTGCTTGCCCGAGACCAGGGTGACGCGCACGCGCTCGCCGCGCTCGTCGGCGAAGGGCTCGATGCCTTTGACCTCCTCGCCCAGGCGCAGGGTCACGCGGTGCTCGTGCATCTGGTAGGCCAGCGAGTCGGTGATCTCGCGGTCGATGAAGGGCAGCAGCCGGTCGCGCTTGTCGACCAGGGTCACGCGCACGCCCAGCACGGCGAAGATGGTGGCGTACTCGATGCCGATCACGCCGGCGCCGATCACCGTCAGCGTGCGCGGCAGCTTCTTGAGCGTCATCACGTCGTCGCTGATCATGATGCGCTGGCCGTCGAAGGGGATGCGGCTGTCGCGCGTCGCCTGCGTGCCGGTGGCGATCACGATGTAGTCCGCCGTGACGTTGCGGATGTTGCGGCCGGGCACGTCCTCGATGCGCACGGTGTGCGGATCGGCGAAGGCGGCGTTGCCGACGGCGACCTCGATGCGGTTGCGCTGCAGCTGGTGGCGGGTGACGTCGATCTCGTGGCGGATCACATGGGCGGTGCGGAAATGCAGGTCCTCGATGGTGATGTTCTGCTTCACCTGGTAGGAGGCGCCGTAGATGCCGCGCTCGCGATGGCCGCTCAGGTGCAGCACCGCCTCGCGCAGCGTCTTGGACGGGATGGTCCCCGTATTGATGCAGACGCCGCCGACCACGTCCTGGCGCTCGACCAGCATGACCCGCTTGCCGATCTTCGCGGCCTGGATCGCCGCGCGCTGGCCGGCCGGCCCCGAGCCGATCACCACCAGGTCGTAGTCATACGCCATCCGCTGTCTCTCCCCCGAGCCGCGCCAGTGTAGAGGGGTCCATTGTCACGACGCGAGATGCAATTCGCGTGACAATCGGCGTCCTCACAACGGCGGGTCGGCGTTGCCCGGCCGCGCGCCGACGATGGTGCGGGTGAGCACGATCAGCGGCAGCAGGCCGGCGGCGAGGATGCTGAGCGCCGCCGTCGAGGCCTCGGACAGGCGCTCGTCGCGGGTCAGGTTGTAGGCCTGCACGGCGAGCGTATCGAAGTTGAAGGGCCGCAGCATCAAGGTCGCCGGCAGCTCCTTCATCGCGTCGACGAAGACGATCAGCCCGGCGGTGGCCAGCGCGCCCCGCAGCATCGGCGCGTGCACGCGGCGCAGGGTCTCGCCCGGTGCGGCGCCCAGGGTGCGGGCGGCGCCGTCGAGGTTGGGCGTGACCTTGGCCAGGCCGGCCTCGATCGGCTGCAGCGCGGCGGCGAGGAAGCGCACGACCAGGGCGTAGACCACGCCGGCGATGGTGCCGGTGATCAGGAGGCCGGTGGAGATGCCGATCGAGCCGCGCAGCAGGGCATCGAGCTTGTTGTCGAAGGCCGCCA
>CAYNOF010000541.1:0-5235 GCA_964398335.1 uncultured Rhizobiaceae bacterium | reverse complement strand
CGTCGCCGTGGTCGGTCCGTCGGGCTGCGGCAAGTCCACCATCATGAAGCTGGTGACCGGGCTGCTACCCGCGACCAGCGGCGAGGTGGTGGTGGGCGGCCAGAAGGTCACGCGGCCGATCAAGGGCGTCGGCATGGCGTTCCAGAATCCCACGCTGATGCCGTGGCGCACCACCATGGACAACGTGCTGCTGCCGATGGAGGTCGTCGAGCCGCACAAGCGCCGCTTCCGCCGCCATCGCGCTGAGTACGTCGAGCGCGCGATGAAGCTGTTGCGCACCGTCGGCCTCGCCGATTTCGCCGGCAAGTATCCCTGGCAGCTCTCCGGCGGCATGCAGCAGCGCTCCAACCTCTGCCGCGCGCTGATCCACGAGCCCGAGATCCTGATGCTCGACGAGCCGTTCGGCGCGCTCGACGCCTTCACGCGCGAGGAGTTGTGGGGCGTGATGCAGGCGCTGTGGCTGGAGAAGCGCTTCACCGGCGTGCTGGTGACGCACGACCTGCGCGAGGCGGTCTACCTCGCCGACACGGTCTATGTGATGAGCCGCCGGCCGGGCAAGGTCGTGCTGGTGCAGCCGGTCGATCTGCCGCGCCCGCGCACCCTGGCCAGCACCTTCGAGCCGGGCTTCGTCGACCTCGTGCACAAGCTGCGCGATCGCATCCACCTCGAGCATGCGTGAGGGCGGCTGATGGAAAGCCTCGAACGCAACTACCTGCTGCGCGCGGCCATGCCGTGGCTGGTGATGATCGTCTTCTTCCTGGTGTGGGAACTGGCCTGCGTCGCCTTCGGCATCGAGGAGATCATCCTGCCGAGGCCCAGTCGGGTCTTCGAGGTGATCATCCTGCGCTGGGATATCCTGCTGAAGTTCTGCCTGCAGACCCTGTGGAGCACGGTGATCGGCTTCGTCCTGGCGATCGCCGGCGGCCTGCTGCTCGGCCTGGCGATCGGCGCCTCGCCCTTCGTCTATTCGGGCCTCTATCCGCTGCTGATCGCCTTCAACGCCATTCCCAAGGTGGCGATCGTGCCGATCCTGATGATCTGGGTCGGCGTCGGCTTCCTGCCGGCGATCATCACCGCCTTCGTCATCAGCTTCTTCCCGATCGTGGTCAACGTCGCCACCGGCCTGGCGACCATCGAGCCGGAGATGCGCGACGTGATGCGCAGCCTGGGTGCCTCGCGCACCGAGATCCTGATCAAGGTCGGCATCCCGCGCGCGCTGCCCTACCTGTTCGCCAGCCTCAAGGTGGCGATCACGCTGGCCTTCATCGGCTCGGTGATCGCCGAGACGGTGGGCGGCAACAACGGCATCGGCTTCCTGATGCTCTCGGCGGGCGCGCGCAACGATGCGCCGACCACCTTCGCCGGCCTGTTCGCCATCGCCGTCATGGGCATCGTGATGTACGCGATCTGCGCCTGGTTCGAGCGGCGCATGACGCGCTGGGCCTTCCGCGGCGAGCTGGTCACCTGAGCTTGGCCGGCGCGACCCTGCGCAGCTCGTCGTCGGGAAACGCCGGCGTGCCGTAGGTGCGGAACAGCTCGATCACGTGCGCCATCTCGCCCTTCGACAGCCGCGTCGGCTCGGCCACGGCACGGGCCCGCAGGTACATGCCGCACAAGGTCTCGACCTCGATCGCGAGCGCCAGGGCCTTCTGCGGCGTGGCGCCGGTGGCGATCAGGCCGTGGTTCGCCAGCAGACAGGCCTTGCGGTCCTCGAGCGCAGCCAACGCGTGATCCGACAACGCCTGCGTGCCGAAGGTCGCGTAGGGTGCGCAACGGATCGAATCGCCGCCGGCGACCGCGACCATGTAGTGGAACGACGGTACGTCGAGGCGCAGACAGGCGAGCGCCGTGGCGAACGACGAATGGGCGTGGACGATCGCGCCGACATCGGGCCGGCGGGCGAAGATGTCGCGGTGGAAGCGCCACTCCGTTGATGGCCGGAAGGACCCGGACCATCGCCCGTCGAGCAGCATGACGGGCAGATCGACGGGCTTCATCGTGTCGTAGGCGCGGCCGCTGGGCGTGATCAGGAAGCGTCGTGCGTCGAGGCGCGCGCTGGCGTTGCCCGATGTGCCTTGGTTGATGCCGCTGGCGTTCATCGCGCGACAGGTGTCGATCAGCGATCGTCGCAGCGCCGCTTCGCCGGCCATCTCACGCCGCCCAGGCATGTTCGGGGAACAGCGACAGCAGGCCGGCAGCGCTGGCTTCGCAGACGCCGCGCTCGGTGATCAGGCCGCTCATCAGCCGCGACGGCGTGACGTCGAAAGCGTAGTTCGCAACAGCGGTTCCCTCGGGCACGATCTCGACGCTGGCGATCTCGCCGCTGGCCAGGCGGCCCGTCATGCGGGAGACCTCGGCGCCGTCGCGCTCCTCGATCGGGATGTCGCGTACGCCGTCGTCAACCGTCCAGTCGATCGAAGGCGAGGGCACGGCGGCGTAGAACGGCACACCGTTGTCGTGTGCCGCCAGCGCCTTCAGGTAGGTGCCGATCTTGTTGCCGACGTCGCCGCGCCGTGTGGTGCGGTCGGTGCCGACGATGCAGAGATCGACCAGGCCGTGCTGCATCAGGTGGCCGCCGGTGTTGTCGGCGATCACGGTGTGCGGCACGCCGTGCTTGCCCAGCTCGAAGGCGGTGAGGCTGGCGCCCTGGTTGCGCGGCCGCGTCTCGTCGACCCAGACATGCAGGTCCAGCCCGTGGTCATGTGCCATGTAGATCGGCGCCAGCGCCGTGCCCCAATCCACCGTGGCCAGCCAGCCGGCGTTGCAATGGGTCAGCACGTTGACGCGGTGACCCGGCTTCTTGCGACTTTTGGCGGCTTCGATCAGTTTCATGCCGTGCCGGCCGATCGAGGCGCAGATCGCCACGTCCGCAGCGCATATCTCGTCGGCCCGCGCATAGGCCGCATTGGCGCGCTGGTCGACCGGCAGCGGCATCAGCAGCCCGCGCATATCGTCGAGTGCCCAGCGCAGGTTGACGGCGGTCGGCCGCGTCGCCATCAGGCGGTCGTAGGCGCCCGCCAGCATCGCGTCGGAGGCGTCGGCGGCCATCGCCAGCGCCATGCCGTAGGCGGCGGTGGCGCCGATCAGCGGCGCACCGCGCACGATCATGTCGCGGATCGCCGCCACCGCGTCGTCGAGCCTGCGCAGCGCCCGGATCTCAAAGGCGTGCGGCAGCCGGGTCTGGTCGATCACCTCGACGGTGTGGCCGTCGGCGGCCAGCCAGATGGTGCGGTATGGTTTGCCGTCGATCTTCACCGCGCGCGCTCCACCGTGCGGGCCACGGCCCATTCGAGGACCAGCAGGATCGCGCACAGCACCAGGCCGCCGGTCCAGATCACCAGCGCCGCGGCCACCGCCAGTGGCATGTTGAGCATCGCCGTCGCCGCCAGCAGCATATGGCCCAGCCCGTCTCGGCCCGAAACCATGTCGCAGACGACGACCAGCAGCAGTGCCAGCAGCGACGCATGGCGCAGCCCGCGCAGCACGGCCAGCGCCAGGCCGGCGATGCCGTTGGCGGTGAGCACGCCGAGCAGGCTGGTGGCGAAGGCGAGCGCCGATCCCGTCGCGGCCGCGCGGATGCGCATGCCCTCCGTGATGCCGACCCAGACGACGAACAGCGGCAGCAGGGTCACGACGATCAGCGGACCGGCATCGCCGATCCACATCGCCGCGAAGCGCATGGCGCGGCTGAAGCCGGGCACCACCAGCGCCAGCGCGCCCAGCACGACGCAGACCGGCGCGGCGATACCGATGCCGATGACGGCGGCGATCACGGCGGTGCGCGCAGTCACGCTGATCGCCGGCGAGAGGTTCGGCCAGTTGTCGGACAGCGCCTCCAGCACCTGGCCGGGCGGTGGCAGCATGTAGTCGCGCAGGTCCAGCGCGGTCGACGCGAACTGCCAGGCGACGAAGCCGACCGCGGCCAGCGCCACGCCCAGCACCAGGCCGCCCACCGGATTGGCACTGCCCAGCCCGCCGGCCAGCATCGGTCGTGGTGGTGCGTCGTTCATCTCGCTCTCTCAGGCTGCCGGCCGCCGCGCCAGGTGCGACAGGGCAAGGTTGGTGACCAACGATAGCGTTGCCGCGATGAAGCATGCCAACAGCGTCATGGTAACGCCACCACGCTCCATCATCGCGGCGAACACGATCGGCGCGATCGCCGTGACGATGTTGAGGGGTACGGCCAGCCAGCCCATGTAGCGGCCGTATTCCGATCGCTCGAACAATGCCAGCGGCAGCGTGGCCCGCACCACCGCCTTCAGGCCGTTGGAGATGGCATAGAGCGCCACCAGCGCGAAGCCGGCCGCCACCGTCGAGCCGGCGCCTAGGCCGAACAGCAGGGCCACCGGCAGGGCGATCGAGCCGACGATCGCGGAGTTCATGGTCGACAGCCTGTGCGCCAGCGCGATCTCCACGAGCCGGACGCTGATCTGAATAGGTCCCATGAATGACGCGAGAATGACCGCCGTCGCCGACGAATGGCCCAGGCCGCGCAGGATCTCGATCAGGTACAGCGTCATGCCGGTGTAAACGATGCCGCCGCTCGACAGCATGATCGCCAGCAGGACGAAGATCGCGGGTCTCCTGACCGGCGCCGCCGGCGTGCTGGCGGGATGGCCGGGTGCGGTCGCGGGCGGGCCGCGCGGCGGCGCCGCGGGCGGCAGGACAAAGTAGTGGATCGGCAGGCAGATCAGCAGGTGCAGGCTGGCGAAGATCAGGAGCGTGCTGCGCCAGCCGACCGCCGCGTCGAGCGCGGCGCCGAGCGGCCAGAATACCGTGGATGAGAGGCCGCCGACGGTGGAGAGGAAGTCAAGCGCCCGGCGCGCGCGCTCGCCGGCGATCTGCGCCAGCGCGACCGAGGAGATCGTGCCCATCATCATGACGCCGGCGATGCCCAGCAGGACCCAGACGGCGACGTAGGTATAGGACCCCTGGGCGCGCGACAGCAGGACCAGCGAAAGTGCCGCCAGCAGCGAGCCGCTGATCATCAGGGTGCGGGCGCCTCTGCGGTCGATGATGCGGCCGACCGGTGGCGCCAGCAGCGCGCCCACGGTGAACATGATGGTCGGCCCGGCGAACAGCACCTCGGCCGGCATGACGAGGTCCTGGGCGATATGGCGGCCCATCACCGAGGGCACGAAGAATGTCGAACCCCAGCCGACGATCTGGGAGATGCCCAGGCCGATGATCGAGACGGCGAGCGGACGCGGGCGGAAAGCGGTGACGGTCACCGCC
>CAYNOF010000540.1:0-1178 GCA_964398335.1 uncultured Rhizobiaceae bacterium | reverse complement strand
AGCGTGATGCGCGGGCAGCCTTCGGCGGCGGCGCGGGCGATGGCCGCGTCGATCAGCCGCCGGCCGATCCCGGCGCCGCGCCGGCCGGGCCGCACGACCATGTCCTCGAGCAGCATCACCCGCGCGCCCATGGCGGTGCTGACGGTGAACAGCAGGTTCACCATGCCCAGAACCGAGCCGCCGTCGCGCGCCACCAGGATCATGCCGACCCGCGGGTCCTCGACGATCAGCCGCAGGCCGCGCTCCTGCCTGGCGCGATCGGGCGCGAAGTCGGCCTCCTGCGCGAACAGCAGGCCGAGCAGGTCGCAGAGCGCGGGGATGTCGCCGGGATGGGCGGGCTCGATGGTGACCATGCCGCCAGTCTAGAGCGAACGCCCGACGGCTCCTATTTCGGCCTCTAGGGATGTCAGGCGGCGAGCTTCACGGCCGTCTTCAGATCCTTCACCAGGGCCTCGAAGGCGGCGTGGCGGCCGGCGGAGTCGGGCACACGCAGGATCGCCGAGGGGTGCGTGGTCACCAGGCCGCGATGGCCGCCCGGCAGCGCGATCTCGCGGCCGCGCAGGCGCGAGAGCACCACGCGCTTGCCGGTCAGCGCCTCGGCCGCGGTGACGCCCAGGGCGACGATCAGCCTGGGCTTCACCAGCGCGATCTCCTGGTCGAGCCACCACCGGCACTGGTCGATCTCGTACTGGTCGGGCCGGCGGTGCAGGCGCTTCTTGCCGCGCGGCTCGTTCTTGAAGTGCTTCACCACGTTGGTGAGGTAGATCGCCTGGCGCTCGACGCCGGCCTCGGCGAAGGCGCGATCGAGCACCTTGCCGGCCGGGCCGACGAAGGGATGGCCGGCAAGGTCCTCCTGGTCGCCCGGCTGCTCGCCCACCATCATGACCGGCTGGTCGGTCGCGCCCTCGCCGAACACGGTCTGGGTGGCGTTGCGGTAGAGCGGGCAGCGCGTGCAGCGCTTCGCCTCGAGGGCGATGGCGGCGAGCGCGGCAGGGGCGGCACGGGCGGGCATGGTGGGGTAACGGTGTGGTCGGGCGGCCGTTGCTCTCTTCACCTCCCTCCCCCCCGTGGGGGGAGGGTTGGGGTGGGGGGTGTTCAGGACGAGGCGTCGCGGGTGGAGCCCCCCCTCCCCGACCCTCCCCCACAAGGGGGGAGGGGGAAGAAAAAGAAGAATGAAG
>CAYNOF010000539.1:0-1816 GCA_964398335.1 uncultured Rhizobiaceae bacterium | reverse complement strand
GACGACGAGATCGACGCGACAACCCGCACGCCGGCGCAGCAGACCACGGTGATCGCCGAACGCATCGTCGAGCGGATCGTCGAGCGCGAGGTCAGCGGGCGGCGCGAGCGCCTGCCGCAGCGGCGCAAGGGCTACACCCAGAAGGCGATCGTCGGCGGCCACAAGGTCTACCTGCGCACCGGCGAATACACCGACGGCAAGCTGGGCGAGATCTTCATCGACATGCACAAGGAAGGCGCCGCCTTCCGCAGCCTGATGAACAACTTCGCCATCGCGATCTCGATCGGCCTGCAATACGGCGTGCCGCTCGAGGAGTTCGTCGAGGCCTATACCTTCACGCGTTTCGAGCCCAGCGGCCTGGTCGAGGGCAACGACGCGATCAAGATGTCGACCTCGGTGCTCGACTACAT
This sequence comes from uncultured Rhizobiaceae bacterium, assembly GCA_964398335.1. Classification (GTDB taxonomy): domain Bacteria; phylum Pseudomonadota; class Alphaproteobacteria; order Reyranellales; family Reyranellaceae; genus JAFAZJ01. Next base: position 1,406 of record CAYNOF010000539.1, on the reverse strand, counting down.
CTTCCGCGAGCTGGCGGTGTCCTATCTCGCGCGCAGCGATCTGGCGCATGTCGATCCGACGGCGAACCGCGCCGACGATGTCGGCGCCGGCGAATCGGAGACGACCTTGATGATGGCGCAGGCCGTCGGCGCGCCGTCGCTGGCCAGCGTCGGTTTCGTGCGCAGCAATCTTTATGTCTTGAACGGGCGAGGGGCCGGCAGCCAGGCCACCGCCGACGCGACGATGCAGTTCGTGGCGCCGGCGGTGTCCGCCCCCCTCCCCGCCCAAAGTTCGATGGACGGCATGGCCGTCGCCTTCGCTTCTGGCGGAGCGGCCGTCCTCGGATCCGCAACGGTCGGACACGCAGACGAGCGCCTCGACCGGGTCCGTGAGGCCCGGCTCAAGGGGTTCGAAGGCGATGCCTGCACCGATTGCGGCAACTTCACCCTCGTCCGCAACGGCACGTGCCTCAAATGCAACACGTGCGGGGCGACGACGGGGTGCAGTTGAAGTCAATGCGCGTCGTACGTGGCGCGCGAGCGTAAGCGTTGAGTGACAACCGCGTACCCAGTCCGGGTCCTATGGTCGGAAACGGGCAAAACTCACAGGAGATATGTCATGGCTGCGAAGAAGAAAGCTGCCAAGAAGAAGGCCGCCAAGAAGAAGGCCGCCAAGAAGAAGTAGGCCTGAAGGCCAAACTTCAGATTGGCCCCTCTAACTGATGCCAATCAGCTTCCCGCCAGGCGCCGAGGCGCCGGCGGGAAGCGCCATTCCAATCACTGTAAGCAGGCGGATTTCGGGCCATCTCGGTCCCGTTGATCCGCCTGTTTTCATTTCGCGCGCCGCCGATCCGCTCTAGCATGGGTGGTGATGGACGGCGATCCGACTAGGCTCAGCATCCGCGTGGTCAACAGTGTAACCAAGGTCGACGCTGCGGCCTGGGATGCCTGTGCCCTGTCGCCGGAAGCCCACGGCAATCCCTTCCTGAGCTACGGCTTCCTCAAGGCGCTCGAGGATTCGAAGTGCCTGGGCCGCGGCACCGGCTGGATGCCGCAGCACCTCGTGGCCGAGGACGACGCCGGCATGGTGCTGGGCATCGTGCCGATGTTCCTCAAGAACCATTCGCAGGGCGAGTACGTCTTCGACCACGGCTGGGCCCAGGCCTATGAGCGCGCCGGCGGCCGCTATTATCCCAAGCTGCAGGTCTCCGCACCGTTCACGCCGGTGCCCGGCCCGCGCATCCTGCCGCGGCCCGGACCGCTGGCGCCGGATGTCTTCAACGCCATGGTCGAGTCGATGGTGAAGGTCGCCGCCGACAACGACATCTCCTCGATCCACGTCACCTTCTGCCTGCGCGAGCAGTGGGACGCGCTGGGAAAGCTCGGCTTCCTCAAGCGCCAGCATTACCAGTTCCACTGGAGCAATA
>CAYNOF010000538.1:0-4214 GCA_964398335.1 uncultured Rhizobiaceae bacterium | reverse complement strand
AAGCCCTGGCGCAGCTGCTCCTCGGCGGCGCGCTGCTCGGTGATGTCGAGGCCGATGCCGTCCCAGCGCACCACGCCGTTGGCCAGGCGGCGCGGCGTGGCGGCGATGCGCGTCCATTGCGGCGGCGCGGCGCCCTGGCCGGCGAAGCGCACGTCGATGGTGAAGGGCGCCATGTCGCGCGCCGATTTCTCCATCGCCGCGAGATAGGCCCTGGCGTCTTCCGGCGGCATCGAGTGGACCAGGCCGATCTCGCCGCGCAGCGCCGCGTCGCGATCGATGTGCAGTGCCGCGGGCAGCGTGTTGCCGAGATAGGCCAGGCGGCGCTGGCCGGTGCCGGGATCGAGCTCGACGGTGAAGACCACGCCGGGCAGGTTGTTGGCCAGCGAGCGGAAGCGCTCCTCGCTGTCGGCCAGCGCCTGGGTGCGCTGCATCAGCTCGGTGACGTCGCTGCGCAGCGCGATCATGCTGCCGTCGGGCGTGCGGTAGTCGTGCGCACGCAGCCAGCGGCCCTCGCTGGTCTGGAACACGGTGGCCTCGCCGCGCTCGCGCATGGCGAGGCGCTCGCGCAGGAAGGCCTCCTCGCTGCCCGGCGCCAGTCGATAGGCGCCGCGGGCGATGCCTTCGCGGGTGATCTCCTCGAAGGTCATGCCCGGGCGCATATAGGCGTCGCCGCCGGGGAAATAGCCGCTGTAGTGGCGGTTCATCACCACCAGCTTGCCGGCGGGGTCGAACAGCGCGAAGCCCTCGTTGATGCTCTCCAGCGCGCGGGTCAGCAGCGCCTCGGTCTCGCGCCTGGCCTCGATGGCGCGCTTCTGCGCCGTGATGTCCTCGACGATGGCGATGGTGTTGGTCGGCCAGCCTTCCTCGTCGCGCATCATGCTGACGCTGACCTTGCCCCAGACGGTCGAGCCGTCCTTGTGCACGTAGCGCTTCTCGAAGATGCGGCACTCCTCGTCGCTCTCGAAGGAATCGAGGTTGAAGGCGGTGTCGTGGGCGAGGTCGTCGGGGTGGGTGATGGTCTCGAAGGAAAGCTCGCGCAATTCGGCCAGGCTGTAGCCGACCATGCGGCAGAAGGCGTCGTTGGCCTCGAGGTAGCGGCCGTCGGCGTCGCAGATGTTGATCGCCACCGAGGCCTGGGCGAAGGCCTGGCGCATGCGCGCGTCGGAGGCGCGCAGCGCGCTCTCGGCACGCCGCCGCTCGGTCATGTCCTCGGCGACGACGACGAAGCCGCCGTCGGGCAGCGGCCGGCCGCGCATCTCGAAGAACGTGCCGTCGCGCCGCTCGCGGCGGTAGGAGAAGGGCGCGGTGCCGGCGGCGCGGAACTTGGCGATGATGTCCTCGCGCTGCGCCGGGCTGGCGTAGTCGCCCTGCATCGTCAGGTAGGACAGCGCGCCGGTCAGCCGCTCGCCCGGCCGCATCACCTCGGCGGGCAGGCCGGTGACCTCGAGGAAGCGCCGGTTGTGGCGCACGACCCGCAGCTCCGCGTCAACGACGCAGACGCCCTCGGAGAGGGCCTCGAACAACGGATCGTCCACTGGGGCGGACATGATTGCAGGCTCGTTGGCGACGCGGGCGGACAACCCGGGAACAATACGACATTGGCGCTGATTCCGGGTCACGGAACACGCGGCGAGCCCCCTTCAATGAAGTCGCGGGGCGGGGGAGTCAACGCGGCGGGGTGGGGAGATTGGTTCAGTTTGGATGAATGGAGCATGCGGCCCGATGCCCCGCCCTGGACGTCAGCGCGCCATCGGCACGTCGTCGCGGCGGGATCCGGCCTCGGCTGGGCGCATCTGCGCCGCGTCGAAGGTGACGATCTGGCCCGACGCTAACGCCAAGCTCGCGCGCGCCGCGCGATGGCAGTGCGAACCGCCTGTTCGACGGTTTCTCCGCTGGCGGTCGCCAGCCTCTCGGCAACGGCCGCCGTGTCGGGTTTGAGCGCGATCATCGCCAGATCCACCGATGCGCCGCAAACCATCACGGCATCACCACGTCACACCACCACGCGCTGCCCCACCACCTGCACCGCCAGCAGCTGCGCCAGCACCTCGAGTCCACGCTTCATGTCCTTGCGGTCGGCGATGTTGCCCAGGCACAGGCGCACGGCGTGCGGGGCTTCGGCGCGGCCGCTGACGAAGGCGTCGGCCGGGGTGACGCGCACGCCCAGCGCCTCGGCCTCGGCGGCGAAGTCGCGGGCGCGCCACGGCTCGGGCAAGGTCAGCCAGGCGTGGAAGCAGGCGGCCGGGAGGAAGAGCTTGGCGCGGCGCGGGTCGTCGGCCGGCGGCCGCGCGACTGACGCGGTGGGCGTCGAGACCGCGCCGCTGCTCAGGCGCGCGATCGGCGTGCCGATCTCGACCAGGCGCAAATTGTCGCCCCGCTTGCGCGGAGAGGGCGAGGTGGTGCCGACATCGACTCCCGCGTCGGCGAAGATCTGCAGCGCGATCTCCTGGCGCTTGCGGGCTTCCTCGCGCTTGCGGCGCAGCAGCTCGTCGAGCGTGCCGTCCTCGATCCACCTCGCGGCGATCTCCGCCATCATCGGGGCTGCGGTCCAGCTCGCCGCGGCCATCGCCGCGCTCAGCCGGCCGAGCAGGCGCGGCGGGGCGTGCATGAAGCCGATGCGCAGGCCGGGCGCGCCCATCTTGCTGAGGCCCGCGAGATGGATGGTCTGCTCGGGCGCGAAGGCGGCCAGCGGCGGCGGCGCGTCGAGCGGGAAGTAGCCGTAGACGTCGTCTTCGACCGTCGGCAGATCGTACTGGCGGATGATCTCGGCGATGCGCCGGCGCCGCTGCTCGCTGATCGTGCGGCCGGTCGGGTTGTGCTGCGTCGGCACGATGTAGAAGGCGCGCGCGTCGCCGCTGCGGCAGGCTGCCTCGAGCGCTTCGGGCCGCGGGCCGTCGGCGTCGCAGGCCACCGGCTTCAGGCGCAGGCGCATGAGTCGCGCCAGGGAAACGATGCCGGGATAGGTGAGGTCCTCGACCAGCACCGCGTCGCCCGGCGCGGCGAGCGCGGCGAGCGCGATCATCAGCGCGTGCTGCGTGCCGGCGGCGATCAGCACGCGGGCCGGGTCGAGCGAGGGCCGCTCGGGCTTGGGCAGCATCTGGTAGCGGCGCGCCAAGAGCGTGGCGCCGGCGTCGCGGTGGCGCGGCACGCCCAGCCGGCCGGTGAACTCCAGCAGCGAGGCGATGTCGTTGCCGCCGGCGATGGCGCGCAGCGTCCCGCGCATCATCTCGTCCTCGCCCGCCGGCGAGGGCCAGTTCATCGCCAGGTCGATGATGTTCGACGTCGGCGCATCGGTGCGCGCGCGCGGATCACCGGTCGGGTTGGCGCTCGAGCGCGGCGCCACCGGCTCGGGATAGGGCAGCGCCGGCGGGCGCACGAAGCTGCCGCGGCCGACCTCGCCATGGATCAGGCCGCGCCGCTCGGCCTCGGCATAGGCGCGGGTGATCGTGCCCACGGTGCAGCCGAGGTCCCAGGCGAGGTCGCGATGCGTCGGCAGGCGGGTGTGCGGCTCGAGCTTGCCCGAGGCGATGTCGGCGGCCAGCTGGTTGGCGATGGTGAGGTAGAGCGGGGTGGTGGCCCCTTCGACCACCGGCTTCCAGCTCGGGCGCTGCTTGCGGATTGTCATGGCGACAATTTCCCTCGTCAGGGGCCAATCAAGGGCCCTGTCTTCGTGTCGCCAAAGGTTCTATTCGATCGGGGAAATCGGGACAATGTTCGAGACATGTACGGGGACAATATGATTGTCCCGATATGTCCGCGCAGATTGTATGGCCTTGTCTGCGGCCTCAACCGATGGCGGTCGTCGGCAGCAGGGAGCCCGGCGCGACGGCGCCGGGACCAGCCGGCATGGTTCATCTCGAGATCACCGCGCGCTCCCCTGCCGCCTCGCGCCACGGCACGGCAAACGCTGGTCAAGCCGCGACCGTCCCCGCACTATCGCGTCATGAATGACTCGCCGCCGAGGCCGCCCAACCCGACGCCGAAATCCCTGCTGCTGGGCCTGATCGGCGCGCCGATCGCGAGTTCGGCCGCGCCGCACATGCACCAAAGTGCGGGCGCGGCGCTGGGCCTGCGCACGCACTACCAGCTGATCGAACGTGCCGGCGCGCATCGCGGCGATCTTCGCGCCATGCTCGACGGCGTGCGGCTGCTGGGCTTCGCCGGCGTCAATGTCACCTTTCCCTACAAGGAGGCGGTGGTGCCGCTGCTCGACG
>CAYNOF010000537.1:0-1468 GCA_964398335.1 uncultured Rhizobiaceae bacterium | reverse complement strand
CGGTGACGGTGCAGAGGTCGAGATAGAACGCGCCCTTCTTCAGCAGCGGCGCGGCGGATTGCGCGACATCGAGGGCGCATTCGCCGGGCACGGCGCTGATGATCAGGTCCGCCTCGCTCAGCGCCGCCGTGTAGCCGCGCTCGATCGCGATGTCGAGCCGGCGCGCTTCGGCGCCCAGCTTGCGGCCGCGCTCATCGAGGTCGAGCGCGGTGTCGATGGCGATCAGGCGGCGCGGGCGATTGTCGCCGGGGCGCGATTGGCCGCGCCAGTTGTCGGCGAGGCCGCGGCCGATGGCCGTGCCGGCTTCGCCAAAGCCGATCAACGCTATGGTCAGCGGGTCGAGAGACATCGCGGCGCGATGGGCGTGCTACGTGCTGGACGGCGTCGGCTCGCCATCGCTGGAGGCTTCGTGCGCGTCGCGCGAATAGGCGACCTTCAGCTTGGGACGCGCCACCAGCACCGGGCGCTGCTCGCGCGTGCCGGTCGCGGCGTAGATCTGCTTGCCGGCCTCGACGATGGTGACGCCGGCGAAGCGGCCGAGCAGGCGCTGGCCCAGCCGCTCGATGGTCGGCGCGGCGCGCAGCAGCAGGCGCGAGCGCACCGGCGGCAGGTAGAGCGCGCGCGACTCGCGCATCGGCGTGAACATGTTGGCGCGCAGCAGGGCGGCGAGCTGGCGGCCCGAATACGGCTCGCCGTAGGAGAACGGCGAACGCTCGAACTGCGACCACAGCCCGGTGCGGTTGGGCGCCACCACCAGCAGGCGGCCGCCATCGGCCATCACGCGCCAGACCTCGCGCAGGAACGGGCGCACCTGCTCGGCGCATTCCAGCGCGTGCACCAGCACCATGCGGTCGATCGAGCGGTCGGCCAGCGGCAGGTCGACCTCGTCGACCAGCACGGACAGGTTGCCGCCGTCGCGCGGCCAGCGCAGCACGCCCTGCTGCGCCGGCATCAGGGCGAAGACGCGCTCGGCTTCGTCGATGAACGGGCGCAGGAACGGCACGGCATAGCCCAGCCCGGCGACGCGCAGGCCATGCACGTCGGGCCAATGCTCGCGCAGGCGCGCGCGCAACAGGCGCTGCGTCACCTGGCCCAGGCTCTCGCCGTAGAAGTCGCGCAGGTCGACGATGTCGTTGAACATGGCCGCCAGTATAGCGCCTGGGACCGCCGGCGTCTCGCCGGCTCATTGCGGCGGGCACGGGGCCTCACGCCCCGATGAGAAAATCGCGCCGGTGCCGCCGCCAGGGTCTATGGTATCGCATTACCAGTTCGCATCCCCGGGGAAAGGATCGATCGTGGCCAAGATGAAGCTGCTCTACTCGCCGTCGTCGCCCTATGTGCGCAAGGCGCTGGTGCTGGCCATCGAGACCGGACTGGACCGCAACATCGAGAAGATACCGGTGACCACGACGCCAGTGGCGCCCGCCGCCGAGGTTTCGGTGCGCAATCCGGTCGCCAAGATCCCGGC
>CAYNOF010000536.1:0-1736 GCA_964398335.1 uncultured Rhizobiaceae bacterium | reverse complement strand
TGCGCCCCGACACGCCGTGGGTGGTGCGGACCCTGTTCGACATGCAGGCTCGCGCCGGCAAGTGGCTCGATGCGCAGAAGACCTTGCAGTCGGGATTGAAGAGCCGCCTGGTCGATCCCGAGCGTGGCCGCACGCTCGATGCGCTGCTGCTGGTCGAGCGCAGCCGCGCCGCCGAGCGCGCGGGCGGCGACATGGACGCGATGGAGAATGCCAGGGCGGCGTTCGGCCTGGCGCCGGAGCGCATCCCGGTCGCCTATCGCTACGCCGAGCTGCTGCTGAAGCGCGACGAGGCGCGCAAGGCGACCAAGGCGATCGAGAAGGCCTGGGCAACCTCGCCGCATCCCGATCTGGCGCAGCTCTATCTCTCGGCCCAGGGCGAGAAGGATGCGGTCAAGCGCGTGCAGGCGCTGACGCGGCTCACCGCCGCCAACCCGGAGGATCTGGAAAGCCGCATCGCGCTGGCGCGCGAATGCCTGGAGGCCAATCTCTGGGGCGAGGCGCGCCGCCATCTCACCGCGGCCGGCGGCAAGCGGCCGGTGGTGCGCGTCTGCCGCCTGATGGCCGACCTGGAGGAAGCCGAGTTCGCCGATGGCGAGAAGGTGCGCCACTGGCTGGCGCGCGCCGCCGACGCGCCGGGTGACCGGCAATGGCGCTGCACGGCGTGCCACGCGGTGCACGAGCGCTGGCAGGCGGTGTGCGATTCGTGCGGCGCCTTCGGCACGCTGCAATGGCGCGCGCCGGAGCCCACGGCGGGGGAGATCGCCCGCGACGAGCCGCCATCGCGCTCGGTGGTCGTGGCCCCCGCCGAGATCCTGCCGCCGGAGAAATAGGCGCGCGCCGTCACGTCTCCGCCGGCGGTGCCGGCGGGGCGGGCGGCGGCGTGACGGCGATGGCGATGCCGGCTTCGGCCAAATTGTCGAGCACCGCGTGGTTGAGCTGGGTGCGGGCCACCGGCGTGGTGGCGATGTTGCGCAGGAAGCAGCGCAGCTCCCACTCCAGGCCGGTGGGCGCGATCTTCATGAAGACGGTGAACGGCTTGGGCGTGGTCGCCACCAGCGGGTTGTCGGTCGCCGATTTCATCAGCGCCGCCTCGACCTTGGCGAGGTCGCTGCCATAGGCGACGGTGACCGGGATGTCGACGCGCGACATGTTGTCGGCATAGGTCCAGTTGATCACCGCGGTCTGCAGGAACTCGGAGTTGGGCACGATCACCGAGGCGCGCTGCGCGGTCTGCAATTCGGTGGCGCGGATGTTGATGCGCTTCACCGAGCCCTCGTGACGGCCCACCGTCACCCAGTCGCCGACCTTGATCGGCCGTTCGACCAGCAGGATGATTCCCGAGATCGTGTTGTTGGCGATGCCCTGCAGGCCGAGGCCGATACCGACCGACAGCGCGCCGACGATCAGCGCGAGGTTGGAGAAGTCGACGCCCAGCGCCGTGATGCCGAGCAGCGCCGCGACGACGATGCCGACATAGTTCAGCCCGGCATCGATGGTGTACTGCACCGTCTGGTTGATCTCCATCTGCGGCAGCACGCGCTCGCGCATCGTGCGGCGCACCAGCTGCAGCGCCGCCAGCGCCAGCACGAAGACGGCGACGCCGATCAGGATGGCGACCAGCGAGATGGTGTGGCCGCCGATCTTCAGGCCGGTGAGCAGGCGCCACATCCAGTCGAGGATGTCGTCGGACGGCACGCCCCAGATCGCCGGCAGCACCACGGACAGCACGGCGAGCA
>CAYNOF010000535.1:0-9337 GCA_964398335.1 uncultured Rhizobiaceae bacterium | reverse complement strand
TGCTTGTTGTGGGTGGGGCTGCCCTGCGTGCCCGCCATCACCGTGTAGTCGTTGTGCACCAGCGCCGCGCGCGCGCGCGTCTCGTTGAAGAGGCTGCCGTTGATCGTGCACATGCCGGCGACCACGCCGTCCGCCGGCGTGTTGCGGCGCAACGCCTCCATCGTGTTGCGCTGATGCTGCCGCGCGACGATCAGCGGCCAGTACTCGTCGAACGAGCCCGGATCGACCAGCCGATCGATGTTCTCGCGCGGCATGCGGTAGCCGTTCTTGCGTCGCCGGGCGACGGCCTCCGGCCGGTTCTCATCCAGCGTCATCGCATGGCGTGCGAAGTTCTCCTTCAAATCGTCGCGGATGTGATCGAGGTCGATCGTCTCGGCAACGGCGACAGTGGTCTCGCCGATGTCGGCCTGCTGCACGAAGACGATCGGGAAACCCTCGCGAACGACATCGCCCGCCACCATGGTGATGCCGCGGACGATGCCCGCGTGCGGGGCGGCAATGACGTGCTCCATCTTCATCGCTTCGACGACCGCGACCTGCTGGCCGCCGCGCACCGTTTCGCCCTCGGCGACGTTGATCGCAACGATGGTGCCCTGGATCGGCGAGGCCACGCCGACCGATCCGTCCGGCCCGGTCATGTCGGGCGCATCGATCTCGGCTGGCGACTGCGCCGTCCGCTCCGCCTTGACCGCGGCGTCATGAGCGAAGAGTGCCAACGGATCCTTGCTCTTGACCGCGGCGCCGGCGTGACCGGATCCGCGCGCAGTGGAAGCCGCCGTGCCCTGCACGAAGCGCTGCCGCTGATCGACCGGAGCTGCGAGCGTTTCGAGATGCTCGTCGAGCCAGCGCGTGTGGACGGTGCCGCCCACGAAGTCGGGATGCGTCAGCACGTTGCGCAGGAACGCGATGTTGGTGCTGACGCCCTCGAGGCGGAACTCGCTCAGGGCACGCGTAATGCGCGCCACGGCATCGGCGAAATCCGGCGAGGGCGAATGGGCGATGACCTTCGCCAGCAGCGAGTCGAAGGCGCTCGAGGTGCGATAGCCGGTGTAGCCGAATCCGTCGGTGCGCACGCCGGGCCCATTGGGCGCCTCGTAGACCGTCAGCGTCCCGGTGCCCGGCCGTACCGTGCCATCGGGCCGGATCGTCTCCATGTTGACCCGCGCCTGGATCGCATAGCCCCGCGGCGCGAGAGCGTCCCCGCGGTCGAGGCCCAGTTCCGTCAGCGTCTTTCCCTGCGCCAGGCGGATTTGCGACTGTACCAGGTCGACACCGGTCACCGCCTCGGTGACCGTATGTTCCACCTGCAGCCGGGCATTGGCCTCGATGAACGCAAACGGCTGCGCACCGGAACGACCCGAGACGTCGACCAGAAACTCGAACGTGCCGAGATTGCTGTAGCCGACGCTCTTTGCCAGCCGCACGGCGGAATCGATGATCTGGCGACGCAGCCCATCATCGAGGTTGGGCGCGGGCGCGATCTCGATGAGCTTCTGGAAGCGCCGCTGGACGCTGCATTCGCGTTCGCCGAGCGCGACGATGGCGCCGGTCCGGTCACCGAGAATCTGCACCTCGACGTGGCGTGCCCGCCTGACCAGCTCTTCCACGTAGAGCTCGTCACGGCCGAAAGCGGCACGGGCCTCGGAGCGACAGCGCTCGAACGTCTGCTCGATCTCCTCGGCCGTCAGGACCACCCGCGTGCCGCGTCCACCGCCGCCCGCCAGCGCCTTGATGATCATGGCGCCACCGGCGCCGAGCGACACAAAGAATTCCTTCGCCTCGGCGACGCTGACCGCGTGATCGAGACCGCGGATGACAGGCACGGCGGCCGCGGCGGCAGCCTGCCGCGCGCGGGCCTTGTCGCCGAAAAGATCGAGGTGTTTCACCTGCGGCCCGACAAATGTCAGGCCGGCGTCCGCGCACGCCCTCGCGAAATCACCGCGCTCGGCGAGGAAGCCATAGCCCGGATGGATGGCGTCGCAGCCCGAGGCTTTCACCGCCGCGATGACCCGGTCCATGTTGAGATACGCTGCGGCACCCTGTCCGGGCAGAGCCTGGGCCTCGTCCGTCACCCGAAGATGGAGGCTGTTGGCATCATCCTCGGAATAGATGGCCACCGTGGGCAGCCCCATGTCGGTCGCGGCACGCGCGATGCGGATGGCGATTTCGCCCCGATTGGCGATCAAGAGCCTGTTCATCTGCCTAAGCTACTCCTCGGGCCCCAAGGTTCAGAACCACCACGCTTTATCGACCTCATTGCGCAGCGCAAGCCCGGCGGCGAAGGCGCGGCAATTGTCTGCCATGATGTCGAAGCGACGCTCGTCCAGGTATGGCCCGTGCCCTGCCATGTGCGGCGTGAGCAACACGTTCGGCATCGTCCAAAGCGGATGCTCGCCGGGCAGCGGCTCGCGCTCGTAGACATCGAGCGCGGCACCAGCAATCTCGCCGGCCTGAAGCGCCGCGACCAGATCGTCGAGCCTGGTCGTCATGCCGCGGCCGATATTGATGAAGAAGGCCGTCCGCTTCATCCGCTGGAAGCGGGCGCGGTTGAAGAAACCTTCGGTCGCCGGCGTATGCGGCACCGTCAGGATGACGAAGTCGGCGCGCGGCAGCAGGTCGTCCAGTGCAGGCGGCAGATGCAGCTCGCTCACGCCATCGGGCGCCGCCGTGCGGCGTGCATCGGTAGCCAGCACGGTGACACCGAAAGCCGCGAGCAGGCGTGCGGCCTCGGCACCGATGCCGCCCAGGCCGACGATGAGGGCTGTCGCTTCGGGCAAATGCACGACATCGCCCGCCTCGAGCGGGCTCTTCTTCCACTCCCGGCGCAGCTGCTGCGGAATGAACACGTGCAGTCCGCGGGCAAACGCCAGGACGAATGCCAGGATGTGAGCGCCGATGTGGTCGTTGAAGATCTCGCGGAAGTTCGTCACGCGCACAGGATGGCGAACGAGCTCGGGATAGTAGTAGCCGGCCGGCGGCGCTGCCATCGGCGCCTGCAGCCAGCGCAGCTTCGTGGCCTTCGACAGGAGCTCCTGGCCGAGCCAGCCAAACGCGGCGTCCGCGTCGACGATCTCGCGCGTCGCGGCGTCTGCATCCTCAACGACGACCACGCGCACCTCCGGCACTGCCTCGGCCAGGCGCCGGGCCCAGACGCGAGTCGTGTCGGTCTGCGGCGGCAGCATGACGAACTTGAAGGAATTCCTGCTGACCACGATGGTTCCTCCTTCAATTGCCGGCTGGCAGCCATCCCTCTTCCAGCAGCCGAGCGGCCTCGATCACGGTGGCCATCTGCACCGTATGGGCCAGCCGGAAGGCGTCACCATAGATCGTCTCATCGGGATACTCCGCGACGAGGGTGAAGCGCGGAACGAAACTCTCGCTGACGCCGACGACGAATGGAATGCCGTGTTGGATCTTGAACGGCAAGCTGCCGATATGCGCCTCAAACGTCTTCAGGTGCGACTCGTTGAACTCCTTCAAGCCCGGCGTGGCGCTCACGCGCTCGGCCAATGCCCGTACAAAGCGCTCGGCCATATCCTCGAAGCCGGCATGATGCCGAACGATCAGGAAGAAGCCGCGTGGGACCATCCACAGGAAGGAATCGCGCGGCACATATCCTGTGTGAGGACGCGTCCATTCGTGTGCGGGATAGCCATGAAGGTTCACATGCAGGCGCACCTGCTCGCGCCGAAACGCATCGAACCGGACCGCGCTCTCCGCCAGCGGCTCCGCTTCGCGGAACGCAACGTCGTCTCCCATGGCAGTGTATCGAGCAGCGTGAAGTGCATGCCTCGGGTTGTGTTGCCGCAGTTCTCGGTGCAGGGCGTAGCCGTCGGGATTCTCCTGCGGCACGAGCGAGAATTTCATGCCGCGCGCCTTCAGCGCTGCCGCCGCTCGCAGCGCCCCCACCACGCCGGACGTTTCATTCGCATGCTGGCCTGCGCTCACCACGAGGCCCAGCCGTTTGCCGTCGACTTCAGTGGCAAGCACTGGCGTGCCGCGCACCGAGCGGCCGTCAAATCGCGTTCCGCCAAGTCGCGCCACTTCTTCGGCCAATTGCCTCGGCGCCAGAGGGCTTTCGGCCTGATCCAGCGGCTGCGGCGCCTCGTCGCCAGGAGCGTGCAGCTGCGCTCTTGTCTGAAGCTGAACGGATATCTGCGTCGGGCCGTCGGCGAACCGAATGTCGGGAACGATCTGGCCCGGCTGGAAGGTTCGATCGCCGGCGGTTCGCCCGTCGCGGTGCTGGAAGAACTCCAGCACCGAAAAATACAGATCCTCGTGCAGCGCTTCGCGCGTGCTGATGCATTCATCGCCATGGAACAGGCGCCGCTCGATGCCGCCTGTCCGCACCGTCATGCGCAGCACGTCGAAATGTGGCGCCGGCCCCCAGGGATGCGCTTGCAGCGCGTCCATGATGTCGTGGAACGCACTCTCGAACTCGGTTTGAACAGGATGACCCGTTTGCGCATCCCCGACCCACCCGCAGGGCGAAAGGGCTCGGGCGCCGGACGGCGTGCTTCTTTCACGATTCGGCGCGAAGACCTCGTGGACAACGCGCCTCTGACCGTATTGGAGCGTCACGACGTAGTGCAGCGACCTGTCTCCTTCGGAGAACCGAATCGGCACATCGCGGAGCAGCCCCGCCAGCGGGTAGGTCTCGACGCGAAAGCGCTGCGGATGCGCAAGCGCATGGTTGGGTGTCTCAATCGCCACCGAGCGGAGCCCGGACAGCTCCACCTCTTCAAGAAAGAAGTGCAGGAGCGGCTTGTAGGCGCTGCGGATGCGCGCCTTCACGCCGCGCACCGCCATGCGGCTTTCGGCCTGTCGTCGCGCTTCCTGGTCTTCGAAGAGCCATGCGCAGAAATGACTCGCTTGATCGTCGACCTGCCGAAGCAGCGCATCCAGGGTCCGCGGCAGAGTCCGCCCAAGTATCAAGCCATCACCCATCACGCTCTCGCTGTCCGTCATCTTGAGGCATTCTGAAGCATCGTCGCCAAGGCTCGCCAGCGCTGCGTCGATTCATCGCCAAGCGCGAAGAGGTTATTTCCGCCTTGCGGCACCGAGCGTGCTGCCGGCGCTCGCGCACACGACCAGCAGGATGCCGAACCACTGTCTCGCTTCCAGCACTTCGCCGAGCACCAGGAAGCTCATGATCGCGCCCACCGCCGGCACCGCGCTGGCGAGCAACCCGTAGACCCGGGGCGGCAGCTGCCGCAGCGCGAGCATCTGCAGAAAGAAGGGAAACGCGCTGGAGAGAACCGCGATCGCGAAGCCCAGGGCCAACCACTTCGGCAGAAGCAGGGTGCCGCCAGCGCTTGCCACGCCATACGGGACGGCGAACAGCGACGCCACCAGCATTCCCGCAGCCACCACGCTGCCGCTTCCCAGCGTCGCGACGCGCTTTCCGAACACGATGTAGGCCGCCCAGCAAGCCGCAGAGCAAAAGGCGAATCCGATTCCGGCCAGATCCAGGGCCTCAGTGTCGGGGTCCTTGATGAGCAGCATCGCCAGCCCGGCCACCATGCAACCGACCCAGAGCAGGTCCCGCCGCCGGCGCGAGTAGTAGATCACCAGGGCCAGCGGGCCAGTGACCTCGATGGCCATGCCAATACCCACGGGGATGCGCGCATACGCCTGGTAGGCGACGGAGTTCATGAGCCCGAGGGCGAGCCCGTAGGCAACGATATCGCGGGCCTTTGGCCCATCTGCGCGCAGGCGCCAGACGCGCGTGAGAAGCCCGAGAAGCAGGGCGCTGAAGCCCAGGCGCAGCGCGACGATGCCTTCGGGACCGACCGCCGAGAACAGCGACTTCGACCAGGCCGCACCGAAAGAGTTCGAGATCTGCGATGCGACAATCGCCAGAGCGGCGAGAGCCGTGTGATTGAGATCGGGCCTGCTCACCGCACGCCGATCCCGGATGTTTCGCACTGAGCTTTCATCATACGCAGGACATTTGCTGACACAGGGCAGATGTGACAACCCTTGGGTAAGGCGTCCTTGTCGATTGGAGTAGCATCATGACAACGGGCATCTATCGCGCGCTGATGGCGGGCCTCGTCAGCGTCGTGGTGGCGACGTCGGCATCGGCGCAGAAGACCGGCGGTGTGCTGCGCGTCTATCACAACGACAATCCGCCGACCGCATCGCTGCACGAGGAAGTGACGATCGCGACCCTGCAGCCCTTCATGGCGGTGTTCAACAACCTGGTCATCTATGACCAGACCGCCAAGCGCAATGCCGACGACACGATCGTGCCCGATCTCGCGGAGTCCTGGAGCTGGAGCGCGGACAACACGGTGCTGACCTTCAAGCTGCGCGACGGCGTGCGCTGGCACGACGGCAAGCCCTTCAGCGGCGCCGACGTGAAGTGCACCTGGGACATGGTCACCGGCAAGCGCGAGAGCGGCTGGCGCAAGAATCCGCGCAAGGAATGGTACGCCAACCTGAAGGAGGTCACGGTCGACGGATCCAACCAGGTGAGCTTCCATCTCGGCCGCCCGCAACCTTCCTTCCTCAGCTTCCTCGCCGCCGGCTTCTCGGCCGTCTATCCCTGCCACGTGCCGGCACGCGAGATGCGCAGCAAGCCGATCGGTACCGGCCCCTTCAAGGTGAAGGCCTTCAAGCCGAACCAGAGCATCTCGCTGGAGCGCAACCCGGACTACTGGAAGAAGGGCCGGCCTTATCTCGACGGCATCGAGTGGACGATGATTCCCAATCGGGCCACCCGCGTCCTCGCCTTCACCGCCGGCCAGTTCGACCTGACCTTCTCGCAGGACATCTCGGCCAGCCTGCGCGGCGACATCCTGGCGAAGGTGCCGACTGCGGTCTGCGAGTTGGCGCAGTTCAACATCCAGACGCAGCTGCTGGTGAACCCCGTCGCGCCGCTCGACGACCCGCGCTTGAAGCGCGCGATGATGCTGACGATCGACCGCAAGGCGTTCGTCGACGTCCTGAGCGAAGGCCAGTTCCGCATCGGCGGCGTGATGGAAGCGCCACCCGAAGGCGTCTGGGGGATCGGGCCGGATCAGCTCGCCGACGTCCCCGGCTTCAGCGGCGACGTCGAGAAGAATCGCGACGAGGGCCGCAAGATCATGAAGGAGCTCGGCTACGGGCCCGACAAGATGCTCAAGATCAAGGTGCTGACGCGCAACCTGCCGACCTACCGCGACCCGGCCGTCCTGCTGATCGATCAGCTCCGGCAGGTCTACATCGAAGGCGAGCTCGACGCCATCGACAGCTCGCTCTGGTACAATCGCCTGCTGCGCAAGGACTACAACGTCGCGACCAACACCGGCGGCTCGGCGCTCGATGATCCCGACGTGATGTTCTACGAGGCCTATGCCTGCGGCTCGGAGCGCAACTACACCAACTATTGCGACAAGGACATGCAGGCGCGCTTCGACGAGCAGTCGGCAACGACCGACCCGGTGAAGCGCAAGGCGCTGGTGCAGAAGATCGACCACGACCTGCAGGCGCTGGGCGTGCGGCCCTCGATCATGCACCAGCGCGGCAACACCTGCTGGTACCCCTATGTCCGCGGCATCTCGCTGCCGCAGAACTCGCACTACAACAACTGGCGCTTCGAGGACGTCTGGCTCGACAAGTAGGACGGCAGGTCATGACGATACCGCGGCTCGAATTCCCGTCCTTCCGCCTGCCGGCGCAAGCCGAGGCGCTGCGCCACGAGGTCCGCGCCTTCCTCGCCGAGACGCTGCCGCGCATGAAATCCGGCGAGCGCTTCGCGTCGTGGAATACCCCCTCGCCCGAATTCAGCAAGGCGCTGGGTGCACGCGGCTGGATCGGTATGACCTGGCCGAAGAAGTATGGCGGCGGCGAGCGGAGCTTCCTCGAGCGCTACGTCGTCACCGAGGAGCTGCTCGGCCACAGCGCGCCGGCCGGGCTGCATTGGCTGGCCGACCGGCAGTCCGGGCCGCTGCTGCTGCGCTACGGCAGCGAGGAGCAGCGCCAGGCGGTGTTGCCGCGCATCGTCCGAGGCGAGTGCTACACCTGCATCGGCATGAGCGAGCCGGATTCCGGCTCCGATCTGGCCTCGGTGCGCACGCGCGCCGAGCCGGTGCCCGGCGGCTTTCGCGTCAACGGCACCAAGATCTGGACCTCGGGCGCCCATCGCAGCCACTACTGTGTCGCGCTGGTGCGGACCTCAGGCCAGCACGGCGATCGCCACAAGGGCCTTAGCCAGCTGCTGATCGATGTCAAGACGTCAGGCATCCATCTGCGCCCGATCCTCAATCTCGCCGGACGCCACGACTGGAACGAGGTCACCTTCGCCGACTGCTTCGTCCCCGAGAGCTGCCTGATCGGCAACGAGGGCGATGGCTGGCTGCAGGTCACCAGCGAACTGGCCTACGAGCGCTCGGGACCAGAGCGCTTCCTGCAGAACTTCTACATGCTGCCGGCGCTGATCGACATGCTGGGCCGCCATCCGTCGAAGCATGCATCGGCGATCCTCGGCCGCCTGGTCGCGCGCCTGTGGACCCTGCGCCAGATGTCGGTATCGGTCGCCGGCCTGCTCGAGGCCGGCCAGTCGCCGACGGTCGAAGGCGCCTTGGTCAAGGATCTCGGCACGCTCTATCAGCAGGAGCTGCCCGAGGTCGCGCGCGTGCTCGCCTGGTCCGATGCCACCAGCGAGGAGGACATGGCCGACTTCCTCGACATCGCCCAGAACTGCACCTTGATGGCGCCGACCTACACCATCCAGGGCGGCACGACACAGGTCCTGCGCGGCATCATCGCGCGCGGCCTGGGGTTGCGCTGAGCATCGACAGGGAGGGGCATGTGGACCCGCAAGGTGATCGTGGTGGACCGCTTGCCGGCCTGAAGGTCGTGGAGTTCGCGGGCGTCGGTCCGACGCCGATGGGCACCATGCTGCTGGCTGACATGGGCGCCGAGGTGGTGACGATCGACCGCACCGAGCCGATCGATCTCGGCAGTCCGAAGACACCGGGCTTCGATCTGCTGCGGCGCAACCGTCTCGTCGTGAAGATGGACCTCAAGAACAAGGAAGCGCAGGCCTGCGCCCTCGAACTTGTGAGCAAGGCCGATGTGCTGATCGAGGGCTTTCGTCCCGGCGTGATGGAGCGCATGGGCCTGGGCCCGGATGTCTGCCATGCTCGCAATCCCGGCCTGATCTACGCGCGCATGACAGGCTGGGGCCAGACCGGGCCGTTGGCCGACCGCGCCGGGCCTGAGCTAACCGACATCGCGCTCAGCGGCGCGCGGCACGCGAGCGGGCGCGACGGCGCGCCGCCGACGCCGCCCTTGAGCCTGGTCGGCGATTTCGGCGGCGGTGGTCTCTACATGGCCGTCGGCGTGCTGG
>CAYNOF010000534.1:0-1625 GCA_964398335.1 uncultured Rhizobiaceae bacterium | reverse complement strand
CGGACCTATACCCCGTCTCCCCGCTCGCGGGGAGGGGGAGTCACTCGGCCGCCTTGGGCTTCTTCTGCGTGCCCCAGTAGCCGAACATCGAGCCGGCAATGCGGCGGATCTGGATCTCTTCCGAGCCTTCGGTGATGCGATAGCGCCGGTGATGGCGGTAGATGTGCTCGAACGGGAAGTGCCTCGAGTAGCCGACGCCGCCATGCACCTGCATGGCGCGGTCGGCGGCGTCGCAGCACAGGCGGTTGCCGCGGTAATTGGCCATCGCCACCCACGGGCTGACATCCATGTGGTGCTCGCGGTCGAGATACCACGCCGTCTTGCGCACCAGCCCGCGCACCATCTCGGCCTCGGTGTGCAATTCGGCGAGCGGGAACTGGATCGCCTGGTTGCTCGACAGCTTCTTGCCGAAGACCACGCGCTGGTTGGCGTAGGCCACGCTCATGTCGATGCAGTACTGCGCCGCGCCCAGGGACGAGGCGGCCTGGCGGATGCGGTTCTCGTGCACGAAGGTCTGCGCCACGTCGAGCCCGCGCCCTTCCTCGCCCAGCATCGACGAATTCGGCACCTTGACGTCGCTCAGCGACACCTCGGCGTGGTCGCTGGGCATGTTGAAGGTCCACCACATGTACTCGACCTTGAAGCCCGGCGTGCTCACCGGCACCAGGAAGCACGAGATGCCGCGTGCATCGCCTCCCTTTCCCGAGGTGCGCGCAAACACCAGGTCGTGCGTCGCGGTATGCATGCCGGTGTTGAACCGCTTCATGCCGTTGAGCACCCAGTCGCCGCCCTGCCTGACCGCGGTGGTCTCCATGAAGGTCGCGTCGGAGCCGTGCTTGGGCTCGGTCAGGCCGAAGGCGACGCGCTTCTTGCCGGCGAACATCGGCTCGATGAATTCCTCCTTCTGCTCCTTCGTCCCGAAGTGATGCAGCAGCAGGGCGACGGGGAAGTTGCCGACGATCGAGCTCTCGTTCTGCAGGTCGTTGTGCAGGCCCAGCCCCCTGTGCGCGAGATGCTCGCGGATGATCGCCATCGCGAGGTTCGAGCCGTCCTTGCCGCCCAGCGCCTTGGGCAATGCGAAGCGCAGATGGCCCGCTCTGTCGGCGCGCCGGCGCATCTCCATCAGCAGGTCTTCCCATTCGTGGCGCGGCTGGCCGTCATTGTCCCAGTCGGTGCGCGCGTGCTCGCGGCGGTGGTCGAAGAAGCGGATGTTGTCGTCCTGCTGCTCCAGCGGCCGGATCTCGCGCTCGATGAAGGCGTCGAGCTCGCGCAGATAGGCGGCGATCTCGGCGGGAATGTCGAAGTCCATGGGCGCGTTCCTCCGGTGAACGGTCGTTTACCGGATCATCTTGGCTTGGAGAGATAGAGGAAGTCGAGACCGGTCCGGGTCTGTCGCCCGCTGTCCCGCTCCAGGAGGGGGTCCGGAGCGGATTGATCGGATCAGGCTTTCGGTGGCTTGGTCACGCGATTGATGACGATCCGATCATGGAGCTGCACGACAATACTGCTGGCGGTCTTGGTGAAGAGCGCCGGCACCAGAGCGTGACAAAATGCGGCCACGGCAGCCTTGGCGAGTTGGCGCGAGAATCCCAGCGCAACGCCCATGTGCTCAAAATAGGATTCAT
>CAYNOF010000533.1:0-1229 GCA_964398335.1 uncultured Rhizobiaceae bacterium | reverse complement strand
CGTGTTCCTGGCCGCCGAGTGCCGCTTCATGCTCGGCAACTCGTCCGGCCTCTACATCCTGTCGGCGACCTTCGGCAAACCCTGCGCGCTCGCCAACCAGGCGCCGCTGTCGGGCGTCTACGGCATCGGCGTCAACGATCTGGCGATCCCCAAATGGCTGAAGCGCGAGGGCGTTCCGCTGCAGCTCGAGCCGTTCCTGCGCTCGCCCGCCGCGAACTACCGCTTCACCGAGCTGTACCGGAAGGATGGATACGAGGTGGTCAGCAACACCCCCGAGGAGATCCTCGCGCTCACCCGGGAGATGCTGGAGCGGCTCGAGGGCCGCGCCGTCTATACCGCCGACGACGAGGCGCGGCAGGCGAGGTTCCGCGCACTCTTCGCCAAGGGCCATTACAGCTATGGCGCGGCGTCGCGAATCGGCCGCGACTTCCTGCGCAAGCTCGACGATCCGGCGCTCAGATCAGCTTGAAGCCGGCCGCCTTGGCGTCGTTGTAAAACATCCTGACCGTCTCCAGCGAGAACTGGTCGAGGTCCTTGCCGATCGTCGGCACCTTGGCGAGGATGTCCGATGTGATGGTGATGATGTCGCAGCCGATCTCCTCGGCCTGCACCAGGTTCAGCACCTCGCGCGGGCTGGCCCACAGCAGCTCGGCCCTGGGCAGGCCGGCCAGCGCCGCCTTGCACTGACGCATCACGGGCACCGGATCGACGCCGGCATCGGCGATACGGCCGGCGAAGACCGAGACGATGGTACGGCTGCCCGGGCTCACCGCCGCGGCGACCGCCTCGACCTGCGCCAGGGTCATCATCGCGGTGACGTTGAGCGAAAAACCTTCGGCCGACAGCTTGGCGATCAGCGGCACTGCCGATTCGCCCTTGGTGTTGCTGATCGGGATCTTGACGTAGGTGTCGCCGCCCCAGCTCGCGATCACCCGCGCCTCGGCTTCCATCGACGCGAAGTCATCGGAGAAGACCTCGAAGGAGATCGGCAGGTCGGGGATCGCCGCGATCGCCGACCGGGCGAAGGCGGCGTAGTCGGTGATGCCCGACTTGCGCATCAGGGTCGGGTTGGTGGTGAAGCCTTTCACCGTGCCGGCCTTGTGCGCCGCCTTCATCGGCTCGATGTCGGCGCCGTCCATGAAGATCTTGATCCTGAAGGCCTTGCTCACCGCGTCGATTCCCATTTCATCTCGTTGGCCTTGAGCTCGGGGTGGGTGACGATCAGGTGC
>CAYNOF010000532.1:0-1635 GCA_964398335.1 uncultured Rhizobiaceae bacterium | reverse complement strand
AAGTGGGGGTGGGTGTTGTTCGGGGGGTGTGTCCCTGCTTGGGGGTCGGCCGGCGCCCGGCGGGCCTATTGCCCGGGGGGCCCGCCGGCGCTCCCAAGGATCAAGTCGTAGCGGCCGGCCCTTGCGATCGAAGAAGGCGCCTTCGTTGATCGTGGCGTGATCCTCGATCAGGCGATCCTGTGCCTGTTTCAAACGGAAGCGCGCCTGACCGTCAGGCAGCGGGCCGCCGTTGGCTGCCGCAGCGGGAAAGATCACCACCGCGTCCCATTGCAGCTTCGAGCAATCGAGCATGTCGCGGAACTCGCGCCACGCCATCTCGTTGCCGATGACGTTGGCGTAGGACGAGCCGAGCGGCCAGATCGTGCTGCGGTCGCGCTTCACCAGCACCAGCAGCGCGGTGAAGCCCCTGGTGCGCGCGAAGGTGTCCCGCAGCCAGGCATCGAACGCCGCGGACATCAGAAATCGACCACTGGCGAGAAGCTGGGCACCTCGCGCGCGACCAGCGAGGTGAATTCGGCCTTGAAGCGCTCGGCGTACCAGGCCTCGAAGTCGGAGAACGCCTGCACCACGTCGCCCAGCACCTCGCCGGGATGCGCCGCCAGCCACGCCTGCTCGGCCACCACCGCCAATCGGCCGCGGACTTCCCCGTAGGCGTCGTTGTCGGGAGTCCACCCGGTCATCTCGCACAGCGTCGTGACGCCGGCGTCGACAGCGGTGGTTCGATCCTCGCCGGCGACGACAGCGGACGACAACGCCCCCACCAGCTCGATCCGGCGATAGGCGGCGATGCGTGCCTGCTCGAGCGCCGCCAGCCTGTCGCGCGACTCGACCCGGTAGGCGGATTCGATCCGCGCCGCCTCCTCCGCGCGCCGTCGCAGCTCGTCGACAAAGGCCGGCATGGTGATCCCTCTCGCCTAGGCGCCGTCGCCCGCCGCGATCAGCCGTTCCGCCTCTTCACGCTGGGCATCGCTCAGGAGCGGGCGCACGCGCAGCAGGAAGCCGGCGGCGACCTCGTTGCCACGCCGCTGCGCGCGTGCCAACCAGCGATAGGCCAGCACCTGATCCTGCGTCACGCCCAGGCCCATGTGATAGGCCGCGCCCAGCATGGCCTGCGATTCGGCGTCGCCCAGCCGCGCCGCCTTCTCGAACCACATCACCGCGGCCTCGGGATCGCGCCCGACACCCTCGGCGTTGTGGAAGATCAGGCCCAGCCGGCCCATCGCCGAAGCGTTGCCGGCCGCCGCCGCCTGCTCGGCCCAGCGCCGCGCCAGCAGGACATCGCGCTCCATGCCGACGCCCTCGTAGGCCATCCAGCTCAGCATGTTCTGCGCCTCGGTCTCGCCCGCCTCGGCGGCGCGCGCGTACCACTGCGCGGCTTGCGCGAGATCGCCGTCGGTGCCGCGGCCCTCGTAGTACATCAGCGCCAGGTTCTGCTGCGCCACCGCATCGCCCGCCTCGGCGGCGATGCGGAACCAGCGCGCGGCCTCCTCGTCGTCGCGCGCGACGCCGTTGCCGGTGGCGAACAGCCCGCCGAGATTGGCCTGCGCACGCGCCACACCCTGATGCGCCAGCGCGTGCCAGATGTCGAAGGAAAGCTTCTCGATGAAGTCCTGGAGTTTCCGGCCCGGGGCCGAA
>CAYNOF010000531.1:0-2862 GCA_964398335.1 uncultured Rhizobiaceae bacterium | reverse complement strand
CCATTTCGCGACATCCTCGAGATCATCGATCGCGCCCGTCGCGTACTGCCCGGCGCCCGCGGCCATGAGCGCCTTGCCGAACCCGGCGGCGCCGCGCGCGTTCACCGACAGCACCGCGTAGCCGCGTTCCGCCAGGAACTTCGCACCGACGTCGTGGTCGAGGTCGAAGGTGTGATGCATGTACGAGCGGGCGCGCACGACGGTCGGCAGCGGGCCGCCCTTGTAGTTGGTCGGCAACGTGACGATGACGGGCAGCTCCAGGCCATCGCGTGCCTTCACGCGCTGGAGCGTCGTGGGCGGCATGCGGCCCCAGGATGTCAACAGCGTCGTCGACTGTCCGCTGTGCACGCCCGGCTTCGGCAGGCGTTCGGCGACCTGGCCGTCGCGATCGATCACCAAGCGCTGGAAGCCGGTCGACGGATGCCAAAGCGAGGCGACCAGCCAGCGGCCGCTGCGATCCGACGAGAGGATCTTCACCGATGTCTCGGGCTTGCGCCCGAAGCGGTTGAGAAGGGCCTCCAGGGCCGGATCGAGAATCTGGGTTCCGGGCTTGCCGAACACGGAGATCAGGCCGGGCCCGCCGGTGCGGGGATCGATCCAGTAGGACGAGATATCGGCGTCCTTGGGTTCGTGGACCACCTCTTCCATGCCGCTGTTGCGGCCGATCTTGACCAGGCTGCGATAGGGCCGTCCGTGGTTCGAGATCGCCCACAACGCGTCCCGCGTGACATTGGCGTTCTCGGTGACGAATTCCTCTCCCGGCGCCAGGGTGAGCAGCGGCTTGCAGGTCGCCACCTCGCCCGCGCATCGCTCGACGACGCGCACGCCATCGCGATCATGACGCGTGATGCGCGCCGCGATCCTTTCCGCCGGATCGAGCAGCCACTGGATGTAGCGACCTTCGCTGGGACCGATGAGCTCGGGCGTGGAGCCGGCCACCGTGCGCACGCGATACAGGTCGGAGGAACCGTCGTCGCGCCGCTGGATGAAGTACAGCCAGTCTCGGCCGGAGCCGACCTCGACGATCGGCAGGATCGCCTTGAGGCCCTCGATGGAAGGGGCAAGCGGCTCTTCGCGCCCGCTCGTCCTGTCGATCGGCGATATGGAGATCACCGACTTGTATGTCGGGCCCGCCGCGTCGCGGTGCGCCACCTCGCGTTTGAGGATGAGCTGACGCCCATTGGCCGCCCAATATGCATCGGAGGGCTGTCCGGCCCAGTTCATCGGCAGCACATCGCCGTCCGCGGTCGTGCGCAACACGGTGCGCATGCTCGTCTGGTCCGGCTCGATCCATAGAAGCAGGCTGCCGTCGGGCGACAGGCGCGCGATCGGTGTCTTGAAGAACCTCTCGACCCGGCCGACATCCGATGCGGTGATCCGGGAAGCCACGATCTGAAAGCGCATGGCGCCATCAGGCCCCACCTCGATCGAAATGCTCTGGGACAAGGCAGGAGAGATCCACAAAGTGCTGGCAAGAACGCCAGGAAGAAACAATTTCTTCATGTACTTGTGCTCAGTTTATCAACTATCGGTTCATCATATACAACTCTCACTCCACGGGCAATGACATTGCGTCCGACGACCGCGATTCCGGCGTCAGGCCACGCGCTCGGCGACGCCGAGTCGGGCGTCCAGTGTGTGCGTGTCAGTCAGCAGCGAGGCGCTGTCGCCATCACTGACCACCACGCCGCGTTCGAGGATCAGGGCGCGGTCGGTGACGGCAAGGATCTGGCGGGCCTTCTGCTCGACGACGATCGCCGATTGGCCCTCGCCGAGGATGCGGCCCAGCGCCGCCAGCACTTCCTCGACGATGATCGGGGCGAGGCCTTCGAGGGGTTCGTCGAGCAGCAGCAGGCGCGGGTTCAGCAGCAGGGCGCGGGCGATGGCCAGCATCTGCTGCTCGCCGCCGGAGAGCTGGTTGCCGAGATTGCGTTGGCGCTCGGACAGGCGGGGGAAGAGCTGGAAGGCGCGCGCAACGGTCCACGGGCCGGGTCGGGCGAGGGCGGTGAGGTTCTCCTCGACGGTCAGGGATTTGAAGATGCCGCGCTCCTGCGGCACCCAGCCGATGCCGGCGCGGGCGCGGCGTTCGGAGGCGAGGCGGGCGATGCTGCTGCCGGCGAGGTGGATCGAGCCTGAGCGGAAGGTGGTGAGACCGACCAGGGTCTCGATCAGCGTGGTCTTGCCGGCGCCGTTGCGGCCGAGCAGCGCGAGCGCCTTGCCCTCGGCGAGGCTGAAGGAGACGCGGTCGAGCACCACCGCTTCACCGTAGCCGGCGATGAGGTTGTCGACGACCAGCAGCTCAGCCATGGCCGCTCTCGCCGAGGTAGGCGCGGCGCACGGCGGCGTCGCGGGCGACGTCCTGCGGCGCGCCCTCGACCAGCAACGCGCCGTCGACCAGCACCGAGATGCGCCGCGCGAAGCTGAAGACCAGGTCCATGTCGTGCTCGATCAGCAGCACGGCGACGTGCGCCGGCAAGGCGTCGAGCGAGGCGAGGATGTCACGGCGCTCGTCCTCGGGCACGCCGGCCGCCGGCTCGTCGAGAAGCAGCTGGCGCGGGCCCGATGCGATGTCGGTGGCGATCTCCAGCAAACGGCGGCGGCCATAGGGCAGGGTGGCGACGCGCCGGTCGCGCGCGTCGGCGAGGCCGAAGCGGTCGAGCAGGGCGATGGCTTCGTCGACGATCGCGCGGTCGTTGGTGATCGTGCGCCACCATTGCGTGCCGTGGCCGCGTCGTTCCGAGATCGCCAGTGTCACGGTCTGCAGCGGTGTGAAGTCGGCAAAGAGCTGGCTGACCTGGAAGGTGCGCGCCATGCCGCGGCGGACGCGGGCGTGCGTCGGCAGAGACGTGATGTCGCCGCCGT
>CAYNOF010000530.1:0-2845 GCA_964398335.1 uncultured Rhizobiaceae bacterium | reverse complement strand
CGCCGCGGCGGTCGAGCTGCCGCGCGCCGACCTGCAGCACCAGCTCGACGAGATGCTGCGCGACCTGCTGGTCGAGTCGCGCCTGCAGCTCAATCGCGCCGAGCAGACCGAGCTGCTGACGCAGATCCTCGACGACATGCTGGGGCTGGGCCCGATCGAGCCGCTGCTGCGCGACGAGACGGTCACCGACATCATGGTCAACGGGCCCAAGCAGGTCTATGTCGAGACCAAGGGCAAGCTGCAGCTCACCGACGTCAATTTCGACGACAACGCCCACCTGCTGAACATCTGCAACCGCATCGTCAGCAAGGTCGGCAGGCGCGTCGACGAATCGAGCCCGATCTGCGACGCGCGCCTGCTCGACGGCAGCCGCGTCAACATCATCATCCCGCCGCTGGCGATCGACGGCCCCAGCGTCTCGATCCGTAAGTTCTCCAAGCGCTCGATCGACTTCGACCAGATGGCCGCGGGCGGCAACATGTCGCCGCAGATGGCCACCGTCCTGCGCATTGCCTCCCGCGTGCGCATGAACATCGTGATCTCCGGTGGTACCGGCTCGGGCAAGACGACGCTGCTCAACGCGCTCTCCGGCATGATCGGCCACGACGAGCGTATCGTGACCATCGAGGACGCCGCCGAGCTCAAGCTGCAGCAGCCGCACGTGGTGCGCCTGGAGACCCGCCCGCCCAACCTCGAGGGCAACGGCGAGATCACCATGCGCGATCTGGTGAAGAACGCGCTGCGTATGCGGCCTGAGCGCATCATCCTCGGCGAGGTCCGCGGTCCCGAGGCGGTCGACCTGTTGCAGGCGATGAACACGGGCCACGACGGCTCGATGGGCACCTTGCACGCCAACCGTCCGCGCGAGGCGGTGACCCGTCTCGAGAACATGATGGCGATGGCCAACCTCAACCTGCCGGTCAAGGCGCTGCGCACGCAGATTGCCGGCGCGGTCAACATGATCGTGCAGATCCAGCGCATGCGCGACGGCATGCGCCGCATCACCCACATCACCGAGATCACCGGGATGGAGGGCGAGGTCATCACCACGCAGGACCTGTTCACCTACGAGTTCAAGGGCGAGGGCTCCGACGGCAAGCTGCTGGGCACCTTCAAGAGCTCGGGCCTGCGTCCGAACTTCCTCGCCAAGGCGGCGTATTACGGTCTCGACCGCGCCGTCATGGAAGCGATGGGCTGAGTCATGGATATCTTCGACGGCGTTCCCCCCGAGGCCCTGTTCCTCGCCTTCGCCATGGTCTTCGGCCTGTGCGTCGCGGTCTGGTACGTGCTCACCGTCGAGAAGAAGCGCCGCCTGCAGCGCGAGCGCCTCGACGAGGTGCGCGAGCGGCTGTGGGGCCAGGCGGCGCGCAACGTCAAGCAGGCGCGCCAGGCGCTGCGCAAGTCGGACGCCGACAAGAAGATGACCGACAAGATGGTCATGCGCTGGCTGCCCAACCCGGCCGCCCTGCAGGACCGTCTCGAGCGCACCGGCGTGAACATCAGCATCGGCGACTACGCGCTGATCTGTGCCGGCATCGCCGGCATCGTCGCCATGGTGCTGATCGTGGTGGTCGGCCTGTCGCTGCCGATCGGCCTGCTTGCCGCTGCCACCGCGGGCCTCGGCCTGCCGCACATCTGGGTCGGCCGCAAGGTCACCAAGCGCGTCGACCAGTTCAACGCCATCTTCCCCGACGCGCTCGACCTGATGGTGCGCGCGCTGCGCTCGGGCATCCCCATCCAGGAGGCGATCGCCAACGCCTCGAACGAGATCGGCGAGCCGGTGGGCGGCATCTTCCGCCGCGTCCAGCACGAGATGCGCATCGGCGTGCCGCTCGAGGAAGCCTTCTGGCGCGTGGCCGAATCGATCAAGGTGCCGGAATTCAACTTCCTGATCATCGCCATGTCGATCCAGCGCGAGACCGGCGGCAACCTCGCCGTGACGCTGTGCAACCTCTCGACCCTGCTGCGCGAGCGCCGGCAGATGAAGCTGAAGATCCGGGCCTTCAGCTCGGAGGCCCGCGCCACGGCGATGATCATGGGCTCGCTGCCCTTCGTGCTCGGCCTCGTGCTGTTCCTGCTCAACCCGGACTACATGTCGACCATGTTCACCGATCCGCGCGGCATGACCATGCTGGGCATCGCCGGCGCCAGCATGAGCATGGGCATCTTCATCATCAAGCGCATGGCGTCGTTCGAGATCTGAGGCGGGCGTAGTGGACACCATCTTTCCAGGCGGCTTTACCGGCCAGGAGCTGATCCTGGCGGGTGTCGGCTTCGCCGCCGTGATCGTGATGTACGTGGTGTGGAACGCGCTGCTGCTGCCGGAGGATTTCTCCGGCCGGCTCAAGGCGCTGCAGTCTCGCCGCAGCCGGCTGAAGACCGATGCGACCGCCAACAACCGCCGCCGCGGCGAGCGCCGGTTGCTGACCGTCGGCACCATGCGCCGCGTGCTGGGCCGCTTCGACAGCCTGAAGGGCAACGGCGCCGACGATGTGCGCGCCAAGCTGCAGCAGGCCGGCTTCCGCAGCCCGGACGCCGTGGTGATCTACCAGTTCATGCGGCTGTGCCTGCCGTTCCTGTTCGGCTTCATCATGGTGATGGTCGTCTACGTGCTGCAGATCTTCCCGTTCCCGGAGTTCCTGCAGCCGGTGCTGTGCTTCGGCGCCACGCTGTTCGGCTTCAAGGGCCCCGAGATCTACGTGCGCAACACCGCCATCAAGCGCACCCAGATCATCACCAAGGCGCTGCCCGACGGTCTCGACCTGCTGACCATCTGCGTCGAGGCCGGCCTCAGCCTCGACATGGCGCTGCAGCGGGTGTCGAAGGAGCTGCAGGGCCTGTCGGC
>CAYNOF010000529.1:0-1454 GCA_964398335.1 uncultured Rhizobiaceae bacterium | reverse complement strand
GGCACCAGGTGCACGTCGCTGAAGCTGTGATACTTGCCCTCGTACGAGAACTTCGGCTGCGTCCAGGCGCGGCGGATGATCTCCAAGGTCTCGGCGAAGCGCTCCTGGCTCTCGGCGTAAGGCACGCCATAGGCCTGGTAGGTGCGCGGGAAGCCGGAGCGGCCGACGCCGAAGATCAGCCGGCCGTGGCTGATCTGGTCGACCGTGGCTGCCTCCTCGGCGACGCGCAGCGGATGGCAGAGCGGCAGCACCTGCACGGCGATGCCGATCTTCATCCGGCTCGTACGCGCGGCGATGGCGCTGGCGATCGCCAGCGGCGCCGCCAGCACCGAGCGCGTGGGCGCGACATGCAGCTCGGCAAGCCACATGCAGTCGAGCCCCCAGCGCTCGGCCGCGTCGACCTGCTCGAACGATTCGGCGAAGGCCCGTTCTTCGGTGTAACCGCGCGGGCACTGGAATTCGTGGAACATGCCGATTTCCATGGCCGTCCCTCCCTCAGCGCATGCTAGTGGTCGAAGCAACGGGAGGGAAGGCCATGACCAGTTTCGTGCTTGTCCACGGCGCATATCAGGGTGGCTGGATTTGGAAGCTCGTGGCCGAGCGCCTGCGCGCCTCCGGCCACTCGGTCCACGCCCCCTCGCTCGACGGCTGCGCCGAGCGCGCGCCGCAGCTGCGGCCGGGCATCGATACCGAATCGCACGGCGAGGAGATCGCCCGGCTGCTGTACTACGAGGATCTCAAGGACGCGGTGCTGGTCGGCACCTCTTGCGGCGGCATGGTGATGGCCGCCGCCGCCGAACGCGCCCGCGAGCGCGTCGCCCGTCTGGTCTACGTCGACGCCCTGGCGCTGTTCGACGGCGAGAAGCTGCGCGACATCGTCAGCCGTCCCGCCAGCATCAACAATGAACACTCGCTGGGCCCGTCACGCGAGGACGCCGTGGGCCGCATGTTCGCCGGCATGGACCGGTCGCTGGCCGAATGGGCGGCCGACCGCATCACCCTGCATCCGAGCAAGTGCTTCACCCAACCGGTGAAGCTGACCAATTTCTGGCAACAGAGCTGGAATGCCAGCGTGATCTATTGTCCGCAGGCCCAGAACCCGGGCGAACCGCACCAGCGACGCTGCGCCGAGAAGCTGAAGGCGCGCTGGCACGTCATCGACACCGGCCACTACCCGATGCTCAGCACCCCGGACGAGCTCACGAAGCTGATCATCTCGGGTTGACTCCTTGGGAGCGCCGGCGTCCCGCCGGCCGGCGGCGCAAAGCGCCGCCATCATGGGTTATCACCGGCCAGGCGGACCCGCCGCGTATGAAACGTCGGCTAAGGTCAGCGCGCGGACCACTCCATCTTCCGGCCACACACGCGATACCTCGTCCTGAGCACCCCCCCACCCAACCCTCCCCCACAAGGGGGGAGGGCTATGAGTTGCCAGCGGCGAACCAGGATCAAGC
>CAYNOF010000528.1:0-1570 GCA_964398335.1 uncultured Rhizobiaceae bacterium | reverse complement strand
GCTGAAACAGGTCGCACACCGACGCCGGTCTTCGCTCCGGGACAAGCGTGGTCGATCAAGTCGGCCTCGCCGACAACGGCGAAGATCATCGTCGGCCGCGTGGAAGCGTGGAAAGACAAGATCTGCGTCCATGTCTCGGTCGTCGATGTACCGATCCCGCGGGGCATGCCCGGTGCGGGTGGCGTGACGCCGGTCGCGCACATGCCGTTCGACCAAACTGCGCTCGCGGTGTCGGTGAATCAGCTTCTCGCGACCAGCGTCTCGCCAGATCGGAACTTCGAGAGGGGTTATAAGCAATGGCAGGCTGATGAGGGCGGCATCTTCACGATCAGCGTCGAGGCAGCCATCGAGTTCATGTTCCAGGCGATCAATCGACGGTAGGGCTGAACCGCTTGGTGCAATTGCTTCCAAAGTGAGCTGCATGCTGACAATTGAGCTTGATGCTTCGCCTTGGCGGACCGAGAACGATATTTACAACGCACTGCTACCGGCGCTTGGCGCCCCTCATTGGCATGGCCACAGCCCTGATGCAGTGATCGATTCAGTCATTTGGGGTGGCATCAATGCGGTAGAACCGCCGTACACAATCCATATACGAGGCGAGGCAAAGGCATCTGTAGCAGTTCGAGAAGAATTGAAAATGATCAAGGATTGCTTCGCCGAGAATAAGAGGTACTTCAGAGCTGTACGAAACAAAGATGTGGGAGTCGAGCTAGAGATTCTCCCGTGAAGACATTGGCTCAAATGTTGGCGTCAGGCTTGCGTTGTTGCGATATTCGATCGTGCTTCTCTGAGCGAGGTCTCGGCGGGGCTATGGCTGATTGCCAGTTTTAGCTCGCGGCATTTCCGCTACACTCCTCCCATGGCTGTTGGAAGGGAGCACGTCCATGACCGCGCGCACCAAAGGCCGTATCCGTCATATCGCGCTGAGCGTCGAGGACCCGTGGGAGACTGCGGAGTTCTACAAGCAGGCGCTGGGCCTGGAGGAAGTCATCGAGATCGATGGCTCGCTGGCCGAGGGCGTGTTCCTGACCGACGGCGTGGTCAACCTGGCGCTGCTGAAGTTCAAGAGCGACGAGGCCTCGCAGGGCACCGGCAGGGATTTTGTCGGCATCCACCATTTCGGCTTCTGGGTCGATGACGTGGTGGAGCAGGGCAGGATGGCGCGCGACACCGGCGCGACCTGGATCATGGGCGACACCAACAATCCGCACGGCTACGAGATCAAGCACACCGATCTCAACGGCATCATCTTCGACATCGCCGCGCATGGCTGGGCCGGCTCGCAGAAGAACCCGGGCGCGGACGACAACGTCGTGCACCGCCCCGCGCCGCGGCGGCTGGCCAAGTTCGACGAGCGCCGCGCGCGTGCTCAGGCAAAGTTCGCAATCAAGCAGGCGAAAGAGACCGCCGCCGCCGAGTGACGCGGTAGGCGCTTCTGACAGCAGTGGCCGAGCGAGCGGATCTGGCGTTCATTGGCGACAAGGCGGACCCCGCCTTTCCTTCAAGCGCCTTTGGGAGCGCCGGCGTCCCGCCGGCTCTTGATGGCGGCGCAAAGCGCCGCCTGCCG
>CAYNOF010000527.1:0-6665 GCA_964398335.1 uncultured Rhizobiaceae bacterium | reverse complement strand
GGTCAACCCTTGAAAAATTTTTCCGGGAACCGCGCAACCTCCCCGGAATGGAAGCCGTTGTGCGGTTGGTGGACCGCATTTCTCCCCCCGCGGTACCACATTTCTCCCCCGACTAGGCCCCGCACTTCCCGCGCGGGGCCTATCTTTTTGGGCACTCAGTTACCCTTGGGGACCCAGGGCAGGCGGCCGAACTCGATGCCCTCGTCGGCCAGCGCGGCGGCTTCCTCGTCGGAGGTCTCGCCATAGATGCCGCGCTTGTCGGTCTCGCCGTAGTGGATCTTGCGCGCCTCCTCGGCGAACTTGTCGCCGACATAGTCGCAGTTCTTCTCGACCTGCCCGCGCAACTCCAGCAACACCTTGCGCAGCTCCGGCGGCATGTTCGGCGGCACGGTGGCGACGGGCTGGGCCGGCGTCTCAACCGGCGCCGGCGCCTCCTCGTTCCGCCGCGAGGGCCGGCTGGGCTGCGTCTTGCGGTTGCCCTTGGCCGTGACGTTGGGCGCCACCAGCGCGCGCTCGATCTTGGTATCACCGCAGGTCGGGCATTCCAGCAGGCGCCGCTTCTCCTGCTTCTCGTAGGTGGCGCTGTCGCGGAACCAGCTATCGAACCGGTGGTCTTTCGAGCAACGCAGCGTGTACTTGATCATTCCCGAACCACAGCCTTGGCACTCTGAGTGCCGGAGTGCCAATAGATGTGGGGCAAGGCAGCGCGTTTGACAAGCCGGTTACCAAGATGACCGCCTCCCCCTGGATCGTCCGCTGGGCGCCCCTGATTGCCGCCGGCGCGGCCGTCCTCGACGTCGCCGCCGGGAGCGGGCGGCACACACGATTCTTCCTGGGCCGGGGCCATCCGGTCACGGCCTTGGACCGCGATGTCGGCAGGCTGGCGGACCTTGCGGGCGAAGCCGGCATCGAAATCGTCGCCGCCGATCTGGAGGATGGGTCACCCTGGCCGCTGCCCGGGCGGCGTTTCGGCGCCGTGGTCGTCACCAACTACCTGCACCGGCCGCTGTGGCCCGCTCTGCTTGGCGCGCTCGAACCGGGCGGCGTGCTGCTCCACGAGACGTTCATGGTCGGCAACGAGCGCTTCGGCAAGCCGAGCAATCCTGCTCATCTGTTGCGCGACGGCGAATTGCTCGACGTGGCGCGGGAAGGCCGCCTGTCGGTGGTGGCCTACGAGGCCGCGATGCGCAGCGATCCCAGCCCGGCGATGGTCCAGCGCATCGCCGCGCGGCGGCCGTGAGCTACTCCGCCGCCTTGGGCAGCGCGTGGGTGCGCACGGTGGGGCCGCTGTAGCTGCGGTCGTGGGTCAGCGACGGCACGGCCTGGCGCGCTTCAGCGACCTTCGCCATGTCGATCTGGGCGGTGACGAAGCCGGGGCCTGAGTCGCCGGCGTCGGCGATCACCTCGCCCCAGGGCGCCACCACGACCGAATGGCCGTAGGTCTTGCGGTTGCCGGCGTGGCTGCCGACCTGGGCCGGCGCGAAGACATAGCAGCCGGTCTCGATGGCGCGCGCGCGCATCAGGGTGTGCCAATGGGCGCGGCCGGTCGGCACGGTGAACGACGAGGGGATCGACAGCATCTCCGCCCCGCCATGCGCCAGCGCG
Source organism: uncultured Rhizobiaceae bacterium (assembly GCA_964398335.1). Classification (GTDB taxonomy): domain Bacteria; phylum Pseudomonadota; class Alphaproteobacteria; order Reyranellales; family Reyranellaceae; genus JAFAZJ01. The sequence continues at coordinate 5,060 of CAYNOF010000527.1, read as the reverse complement.
CGATAGAGATAGGGGAAGCGCAGATCGTAGCAGATGGTCATGCCGAGCTTGCCCCACGGCGTCTCGGCGATCACCGCCTGGTCGCCCGGACGGAAGGTCGAGGATTCGCGATAGGTCTCGCCGCCGGCGAGTTGCACGTCGAACATGTGGATCTTGTCGTAGCTGGCGACGATGCCGCCGTCGGGCGCCACGAGATACGAGCGGTTGGCGTTGCGCTCGGGCTCGACCTTGACGTGGATCGAGCCGACCAGGAACCACACGCCGCATTCGCGCGCGATCGCGCGCGCCGAGGCGAGCCCCGGGTGATCCTCCTCGGGCAGCGCCTTGGCCAGCGTCTCGCCGCGATTGGCGCCGATCAGGGTGGAGTTCTCCGGCGTCATCACGAATTGCGCGCCGGCATCGCGCGCGCGCCGCGTCTGCTCCTCGATGAAGGCGATGTTGGGCGCCAGCTCGTTGGTGGCGTTGACCTGGATCAGGCCGACCGTGAACGTCGCGGACATGGCACCCTCCGTCAGGCCAGCATCGCGTCGAGCTTGCCCGCCGCCTCGAGCGCGGCCATCTCGTCGCTGCCGCCGATATGCTTGCCGTCGATGAAGATCTGCGGCACCGAGGTGCGGCCGCCCGAACGGGCGCGCGCTTCCTCTCGCTTGCCGGCCTCTTCCTCGACGTCGTACTCGGTGAACGCGACGCCCTTGCGCTGCAGCAGCGCGCGCGCCCGGGCGCAATAGCCGCACCACTGGGTCGTGTACATCTCAACTTTGGCCATCAGGGCCCTCGTCACTCGGTTGCGCGTGTTGGCCGACTATAGCCCCCTCAGTCCCGGGCGGCGAGCCACTCGACCAGGGTGCGATCGTCGCCGGTCTCGAGCGCATCGGCGACGCGCCGTCCCACCGCTGTGCCAAATTTGTAGCCATGCCCCGAGCAGGCCGAGATGATCCAGGTCGCACCGCGGCGCTCGCCGTAGAAGTGCCAGTCGTCGGTGAAGGTGTAGACGCATTTGCGTGTGTCGGTGATGCGATACTCGCCCATGCGCGCGAACAGCGGCGCGAAGACCTCGCGTATCGCCAGCGCCGTGGCGCGGTCGACCTCGAACGAATCGTCCGGATTCCACCGCGTGCGCGTGAAGGACGCGCCGAACTTCAGCTGCGTACCGTGCACCGGCGGCAGGACATAGCCATCGACGCCCAGGCCGGCCATCGACGGCGCGGTCGACCAGGCGGCTTTCAGATCCGATGGCGGCTGCAGAAAGATCACGCAGGTGCGATGCGCCACGAGGGTCGCCGCAAGATCGGGAAACAGCGTGCCGACCCAGGCCCCCGCCGTGACAACGACACCGTCGGCACTGAGCTTCTCGCCGGAACGCAACGTCACCGTGGCCGCGTCGGTGTCGATGCCCTCGACGATCGCATGCGTGCGGATGGTGACGTTCTTGGCCTGCAGCCACGCCGCCATGTCCGACGCGATACGCTGGCAGAGCAGCGCGCCGCCCTCGCGCGAGTAGTAGACCTCGCGCACGCGCTCGGGATTGAGGAACGGAAAGCGCTTGATCGCGGCATCGGTCTTCAAGGTCTCGAAGTCGAAGCCGTCGCGCGCCATGCCCTCGGCATAGACCTGGCCGCGATCGCCTTCCTTCAACGACACGCTGCTGACGCCGACGCGCGCCATGTGCTCGCGGCCGAGATCGGCCCACAGCTCGTTCCAGGCGGCAAAGGACTCGGTCATGCGCCGCGCGTAGCCGTGCATGTCGCCATAGGCGCGCCTGATGATGCGGTGCTGGTCGCCCGAAGCCGCCAGCGGGTTGGGCAGCACGTCGCGCTCCAGCAAGGTCACCTTGTGCCCGCGCTTGGCCATCGCCCAGGCGGTGCTCAGCCCGGAAATCCCCGCACCCACGACGATCACATGCATCTCGACACTCTCCCGCTGCGGCGAGTGTAGAGGCTCGCCCTCAGGACCGGAACTCCGGCCGCACGACGCGGGCGAGTGTGAGCACGTCGATGCGCTCGGCGCCGGCGAAACGCAGCACGCGGGTGCAGGCCTCGACCGTGGCGCCGGTGGTCAGCACGTCGTCGACCAGCACGATGCGCCGGCCGCGGATGAAGGGCCGGTAGCGCTCGTTCAGGGCAAAGGCGCCGGCGACGTTGCGGCGGCGCTCGCGTGCATCGCGATCGGCCTGCGAGGGCGTATTGCGGCGGCGGACCAGCAAGTCGGGCAACACGGTGCGGCCGGCCACCTTGCCGGCGGCCTGCGCCAGCAGCGCCGCCTGGTTGTAGCGGCGCCAGAACAGCCGCCAGCGATGCAGCGGCACCGGCGCGAGGAAATCGGCGTCATCGAGCAATTCGGCGCCGGCGCGCGCCATCCAGCGGCCATAGGCCGGCGCGGCGTCGGTGCGATCGCCGTGCTTGAAGGACAGCACCAGCCCGCGCGAGCCCTCCTCGTAGCGGAAGGCGGCGCGGGCGCGATCGTAGCGCGGCGGACGCTTGAGGCAGGCACCGCACAGCGTATCGGGCCCGGCATCGACCTCGAAGGGAAAGCCGCAGCGTGCGCAAAGCGGCGCACCGAGGAACGAGATCTTGGGCCAGCAGGCGGCGCAGAGCGCGCCGGGCTCGCTGACCAGCGCCGAGCACGACAGGCAGAGCGGCGGCAGCAGCGTATCGAGCGCACTGCGCGCGACGCCGCGCGCCCGGCGGACCAGGCTGGTCAGCGGCGCGGCGAGATCGACTCGTTTGCGCAGGGCATCGAAGGGCATCGTGGTCCCACTCCAGCCGCCGAATCCGACGATTCGATGACGTCAGTACTCGACCTTGAAGGTCTGCCTGATCTCCGTGATCCGCCCGGCGTCGAGGCCGGCTGGCGGATGGGCGCGCAGCATGAGCCAGAGCTTGGCCGTCTCCTCCAGCTCCTCCAGCGCGAAACAGGCGTTGGAGACCGAATCGTTCCACACCACCGGACCGAGCCGTTCGAGCAGCACCGCGCGGACCTTGGGCGCGTGCGCCAGCACGAGGTCGATCACCTCGGGATCACCCGGCCGGCGATAGGGGATCATCGGCACATGACCGACCTTCATCACGTGGTAGGGCGTGATCGGCGGCAGCACGTCGGCGCGGTTCACGTCGGGCAGCATGGTGAGCGCGACGAGGTTGGTCGAATGGGTGTGCACGACGCCGCCGGCATCGGGGCGCGCGCCGTAGATCGCCCGGTGCAGCAGGATGGTCTTCGAGGCGCGATCGCCGCTGACCTGTTCCCCCTTCGCGTCGAGCTTGGCCAGCCGCGACGCCTGCAGGAAGCCGAGGCAGGCATCGGTGGGCGTGATCAGGAAGCCGTCGTCGAGCCGCGCGCTGATATTGCCGGCGGTACCCACGGTGTAACCGCGCCGGTACAGGCTCTCGCCGATGCGGCAAATCTCCTCGCGGATACGCGCCTCGTCGGCCATGGCTGCCTCCTCCTCGTCATTTCATGCTACATGCGCGGCCATGAGCATGCCCGATCCGATGCTGGTCTTCGACCGCGCGGTGGTGCGCCGGCGGCGCGAGCGCGTGGCGCGCGGCTGGGACGGCGCGGCCTTCCTCAAGCGCGAGATCGCGACGCGGCTGGTCGACCGGCTCGACGACATCAAGCGCAGCTTCCCGCTGGCGCTCGACATCGGCTGCCATGGCGGCGAAGTCGGTGCGGCATTGGCGCTGCCCGACGGCAAGCGGCGCGGCGGCGTTGAGATCCTGCTGCAGATGGATCTCGCCGCCGGCTTCGCGCGGCGCGCGCAAGCATACGGCCCCGTCCTGGTCGGCGACGAGGAGTTGCCGCCGATCGCGCCGCAGAGCATCGACCTGGTGCTGAGCGCCATGAGCCTGCACTGGGTCAACGACCTGCCCGGCACCCTGCTGCGCATCCGCGAGAGCCTGAAGCCGGACGGGCTGTTCCTCGGCGCGCTGCTGGGCGGCGAGACCTTGTGGCAATTGCGCCAGGCACTGGCCCAGGCCGAGAGCGACGTCGAGGGCGGCTTGAGCCCGCGCGTCTCGCCTTTCGCCGATCTGCGCGACGCCACCGGCCTGCTGCAGCGCGCCGGCTTCGCCTTGCCGGTGGGCGACGCCGAGCGCATCGAGGTCAGCTACCCCGACGCGCTGGCGCTGGTGCGCGAGCTGCGCGCCATGGGCGAGAGCAACGCCGTGCGCGGCCGCCGCTCCAGCCTGACGCGGCGCGAAACCTTGCTGCGCGCGCTGTCGATCTACGAGCAGCGCCATGGCGACGCCAACGAGCGCGTGCCCGCCACCTTCGAGGTGATCTTCCTGCACGGCTGGGCGCCGCACGCCTCGCAGCAGAAGCCGCTGGCGCCCGGTGCCGCGACCGGCCGCCTGGCCGATGCGCTGGGCACGACCGAGCGACCTGCCGGCGATAAAGCAGGAAACTGACGCGACACTGGCACCATGCGCAGCCGACCTCCATATTGATGCAATAATGAGCACGCCGCCGCTGCATTTTCCCGATGTAATGACGCAGACCTTCCGGCTGTGCTTCAGCAACCTCCGGCCATTCTTCGACCTCGCGCTGATTCCCACCATCATCTCGGTTGCGCTGGTGATGGGCGTGCGCCTGCTGTCGGACGGCGCGGTCTCGCCGCGGCTGATGGGCCTGGTGAAGCTGCTCGACCTGATCCCGACAGCGATGTTCGCGGTGGGCTGGTATCGCTGGCTGCTGATCGGCCCGCCCGAGGCCTCGGTCGTCGCCGGGCTCGGCTGGTCGGCACGCGAGACCGGCTTCCTGCGCGAGTTCGCGGTGATCTTCGGCCTGCCCATCGTGATCATGGGCATCTTCCTGGTGCAGATGCCCGACGACATGCTGGTGCTCACACCCAACGACGTACGATCGCTGCCGCCCGAGGTGCGCGCGCTGGGCATCCTGGTGCCCTTCGCCTTCGTCGGCGCGCTGCTGGGCATGCGGCTGAGCTTCGGGCTGGCGGCACCCGCCGTCGACGAGGCGTGGCGTACCTCGCTGGCCTGGCGCTACAGCAAGGGCAACGCGATGGTCAGCCTCGGCGCGGTGTTCGTCGTCAGCATGATCGGCATGCT
>CAYNOF010000526.1:0-12484 GCA_964398335.1 uncultured Rhizobiaceae bacterium | reverse complement strand
GCGCGACCATCCGCTGACGCCGATGACAGATCCGAGTCTGGTGCGCGTGCTGCAGCGGCAGACGAAGCACAAGGTCGGGCTGATCGCGCTGCGCACCGTGCAGGCTGGCGCCGACGCGATCCGCGAGGAAATCGAGGTGCTGAAGGCCTCGGGCGTGCGCCACGCGATCGTCGATGCCGGCACCGATCCCGATCTGATGACGATCGGCGAGGCCGTGGCCGATCTCGCCCTGTTCACCGGCGGCTCGGGCGTCGCCATGGGCCTGCCGGGGAACTTCCGCAAGGCCGGGCTGTTGCGCGATGGCGCCGCCGACCGCCTGCCCAAGGCCGACGGCAAGGCGGCGATCATCGCCGGCTCCTGCTCGGCCGCGACCCTCGGCCAGATCGCCGCCTGGCGCAGCGCCGGCGGCGCGGCGCTGGAGCTCGACACCGGCGCGATCTGCGACGGCAAGGATGTCGCGAAGCAGGCGCTCGACTGGGCCGGGCAGCAGGCTGGCCCCGCCCTGCTCTACGCCAGCGCGCCGCCGGAACGCGTGAAGGCGGTGCAGGCGCGCTACGGCGTCGAAGAGTCGAGCAAGCGTATCGAAGGCACGATGGCCGCCATCGCAAAGGGACTGGTGAGCGACGGTGTGCGCCGACTGGTTGTCGCCGGCGGTGAGACTTCGGGCGCTGTCGTGCAGGCGCTGGGTGCGCGCGCCTTGCGCATCGGGCCGGAGATCGATCCCGGCGTGCCGTGGACGGCGACCACGACCGCATCCGGCGCGGGCATCGCGCTGGCGCTGAAGTCGGGCAATTTCGGCGCTGTCGATTTCTTCTCCAAGGCTTTCGCCAGGCTGCCGTGACCCGCCGCCATTCCAGGCGGAGCGAGGATTCTTTCCCAAACGGCACTTCGTTACGGGGAGATCCCTCGCTAGGCTCGGGACGACAAACAACGGAAACGCCATGCCGCTGAAACTCGCCGCCAACCTGTCCTGGCTCTACCAGGACATCGGATTCATGGAGCGCTTCGCCGCCGCCGCCGGTCACGGCTTCAAGGCGGTCGAGTTCCTGTTCCCCTACGATTTCCCCGCTGCCGACATCGCCGCTCGACTGAAGAAGCACAGGCTCACGCAGGCGCTGTTCAACCTGCCGCCCGGGGACTGGAGCAAGGGCGAGCGCGGGCTGGCTGCGCTGCCGGGCCGCGAGGCCGACTTCCAGTCGGCACTGGAGACGGCGATGAGCTACGCCGCGACGCTCGATTGCGCGCGCGTGCACGTGATGTCCGGCCTGATCACGCCGGGCGCCGATCTGTCGGCGATGCGCCGCACCTATGTCGACAACCTCAAGCGCGCCGCCGAGCGCGCGGCGAAGGACGGCCGCGACGTGGTGATCGAGCCGATCAACCGGCGCGACATCCCCGGCTATTTCCTCAACACCACGACCGAAGGCGCGGCGATCATCGCCGAGGTGGGCGCGCCGAACCTCAAGCTGCAATTCGACCTCTATCACTGCCAGATCACCGAGGGCGATCTGGTGCGCCGCGCCGAGAAGCTGTTCGCCGAGATCGGCCACGTGCAGATCGCCGGCAACCCCGACCGCAACGAGCCCGATCTCGGCGAGGCCAATCACCTCTACGTGCTCGAGGTGCTGGATCGCCTCGGCTACACCGGCTTCATCGGCCTCGAATACAAGCCGAAGACCACGACGGCGGCCGGGCTCGGCTGGGCCACGCCGTACGGGATCAGCGCATGAGCACGAACACGCTGAACATCGCCGTCGTCGGGCTGGGCTCGATGGGCATGGGCATGGCACGCAACATGATCGACAAGGGCCACCGCGTGGTCGGCGTCGACATGAGCCCGGCCGCCTGCGACGCGCTGCGCGCAGCCGGCGGCACGATCGCCGCATCGCCCAAAGAGGCCGCGGCGAAAGCCGATGCGCTGGTGATCGTCGTGGTCAGCGCGCCGCAGGTCGAGGCCGTACTGTTCGGCGAAGGCGGCGCCGTCGGCGCGCTGCCCAGGGGCGCCGTGGTCGTGCAATGCGCCACGGTGCCGGCGGGCTTCATCAAGGGGCTCGGCGAGCGCCTGGCGCAGGCCGGCCATCCGCTGCTCGATGCGCCGATGTCCGGTGGCGCGGCGCGCGCCAAGGACGGCCAGCTCACCATCATGTCCTCGGGTTCGGCCGATGCCTATGCGCGCGCCGAGCCGATCCGCGAGGCGGTGGCCGGCAAGGTCTATCGCCTGGGCGACGCGCCGGGCATCGGTTCACTGGTCAAGACGGTGAACCAGCTGCTGGCCGGCGTGCACATCGCGGCCGCCGCCGAGGCGATGGCGCTGGGCACCAAGGCGGGCGCCGATCCGCGCGCGCTCTACGACGTGATCACCAACAGCGCCGGCAATTCCTGGATGTTCGCCAACCGCGTGCCGCACATGATCGAGGGCGACTACACGCCGCTCTCGGCGGTCGACATCTTCGTCAAGGATCTCGGGCTGGTGCTCGATACCGGCCGCGACGTGAAGCAGGCATTGCCGCTGGCTGCGGCGGCACATCAGTTGTTCCTGATGGCTTCCGCCGCCGGCTGGGGCCGCATCGACGATTCCGCGGTGGTCAAGATCTACGAGCAGATGGGCGGCTTCAGCGTCGCGGAGCGGGCCAGGAAATCGTCCTGACCTTCGCGGCGAGAAGGATTCGAAAGTCATCATTCCGTCGCGATCACCGGGATAGTTCGCGTTACACTGCGCGCAAAAGGACGGCCCCCGCATGCATCGCAGCCGCAGCACCAAGATCGTCGCCACCCTCGGCCCGGCCACCTCGACCGAAGAGCGCATCCGCGCCATCTTCGCCGCCGGCGTCGACGTCTTCCGCCTGAACTTCAGCCACGGCACGGTCGAGGACCATCGCGCGCGCGTCGACATCATCCGCGCGCTGGAGGCCGAGTTCGGCCGGCCGATCGGCATCCTCGCCGACCTGCAGGGCCCCAAGATCCGCGTCGGCACCTTCGTCGGCGATCGCGTCAACCTGAAGTCCGGCCAGGCCTTCCGGCTCGACATGACCAGGGAGCCCGGGACGGCCAAGCGCGCGCCACTGCCGCATCCCGAGATCTTCCAGGCGATCCAGGTCGGCAGCACCCTGCTGATCGACGACGGCCGCATCCGGCTGAAGGTGCGCAGGCACACCGACGACACGATCGACACCGAGGTCGAGATCGGCGGCGACGTGTCGAACCGCAAGGGCGTGAACGTGCCCGACGTGCTGCTGCCGCTCTCGCCGCTCACTGACAAGGACCGCCGCGACCTCGACTCGGCGCTGGAGCTGGGCGTCGACTGGGTGGCGCTGTCCTTCGTGCAGCGCGCCGACGACATCGCCGAATTGCGCAAGCTGGTGGGCGATCGCGCCGCGGTCATGGCCAAGATGGAGAAGCCCGGCGCCATCGAGCATCTCGACGACATCCTGGCGATCACCGACGGGCTGATGGTGGCGCGCGGCGATCTCGGCGTCGAGCTGCCGCCGGAGGACGTGCCGCCGATCCAGAAGATGATGCTGCGCGCCGCGCGCGAGCTCGGCAAGCCGGTGGTCGTGGCCACGCAGATGCTCGACTCGATGGTGCATTCGCCGACGCCGACGCGCGCCGAGGCGTCCGACGTCGCCACCGCCGTGTACGATGGCGCCGACGCGGTGATGCTGAGCGCAGAGTCTGCCTCGGGCGACTACCCGGTCGAGGCGGTGCAGATGATGAACCGCATCCTGGCGCGCGTCGAACGCGATCCGGTGTATCGCCGGATCAACGATGCCAGCCGCCACGAGCCCGAGGCGACCTCGGCCGACGCCATCAGCGCCGCCGCCCGGCAATGCGCGCACACCCTGTCGGCGGCGGCGATCGTCACCTATACGACGTCGGGCTCGACCACCTTGCGCGCGGCGCGCGAGCGGCCCGACGTGCCGATCCTCTGCCTGACGCCGAAGATGGCGACGGCCAGGCGCATGGCGCTGGTCTGGGGCGTGCACGCCGTCTTCGGCGAAGACGCGCACAATTTCGGCGACATGGTCCAGCGTGCGCGCGTGATGGCGCTGCAGGAGGAACTGGCCAAGCCCGACGACCGGCTGGTGATCACCGCCGGCGTGCCCTTCGGCACGCCGGGCGCGACCAACATCCTGCGCATCGCGCGCGCCTGATCTCAGCGTGTCGCGACCGGTCCGACGCCGGGCTCGGTCCACGGCTTCGACCAAGGCCGGGCGACGGCCCACTGCGCCTCGACGTCGCGCTTGCAGGCAACGCCCGAGATCGATGGCCGCGGCAGGCCTTCGGCGTTGTGCGGTGCCTCGAAGGCGATCGTGTCGATGGTGATTCGGCCGGCGGCATCGCGATAGACGAGCGCCGCGGTGTCCGGCCCATCACCCGATGCGCGCGCCACCGCCAACGGCGCCTGGGCCAAAGGCAGGACCCTGTCCGCCAGCCCTGATGGCATCGGACAGACATATTCCTCGACCCGCCAGGTCTGCAGCTTGCCGGGATGTGTGGCCGCGGCCAGCAGCAGGCGCAGTTCGTCCGCGCGGCCGACCGTCGATGGTGCGCGGCCATCGCGGCAACGCGGGTCGTCGGCGTCGTAAGCCGGCGACGCCGCCATCGGAAAAGCGGCGGCGGCGTCGTAGAAGCAGTCCCTGCGGCCAGGGCGAACGAACAGCAGCCCATCGCCTGCCCTGCCGAACGACAGGCCGACCGGCGCGACCGCGAGATAGGAAGCCACGACCGAGCTTTCGATGGCGCGCAGGCGCGGAGGCGGATGCGCCGGGTCACCGGTCCACACGCGGCTGCCGATCAGGTCGACCCACTCGGCGAAGGGATAGGTCGGACGGCGATCGAGCCTGGGGTGGTTCGGAAACACCGTACTGATGCGGATGCGCTCGGCGTGGCCGGCATGCGCGTCCTTGCATTCGCCGGTCGCGTCGATGTCGATGCGATTGACGAAGGCGAGCGAGGCCTGGTCGAGCGCGTCGAGGTAGGGAAAGCGCTCCTGGCGAAGGCGGGCCTCGCGATTGACGTCGGACTTGACCGGCTGGCAATTGGACAGGCTGACCGACAGCAGCGCGACGGTGCGCGTGCCCGCATCGCGTGCCGTCACCCAGGGGAAGCCGAGGCGGTCCCATCCGCGATAGAGGAAGATCGCGGCGCCCTGCGCGGGCGCACCCGGGCGATGCTGCTCGACGATCCAGGCGCCCTCGCCATTCGATCCGGTCGGCAGCAGCCGCTGCACCAGCATGTCGTTGAGGTCGACAGTCCCCGACAGCCCGACCTTCTTGGTGCAGCCGGCATTGCCGTCGCACTTGCTGCGGAAGAAGAAGTGCAGGACGTCGAGATCGCCGGGTTTGCCGTCGGCGGCGGCGGCGAGAAGCGGCGGATGCTGGAAGCGCTTGTAGGCTTCGTGATGACCATCGTCGTCGGGCGATCCCAGCGCGCCGTTCACCGCCTTCCAGGACTTGGCGATGTCGATACGCACGACGTCCGACCCGCGCAGGCAGAACGGCAGCGTGCGCACCTCGACCACCGCGCGGTTGTCGCCGCGGCTGTTGATGCTGGGGATCACGATCTGCTGCCCGGCGGCGCAGCGCGCACCGTCGGCATCCGTCCATGGCCGCAGCACGCGGCCGACCAGCATGCGGTGCTGCAGGATCTCGGCCTGACGCCGCAGGCGCATGACGCCGGGCGGCTCGCCGTCGTGGTTGCCGATAGCCATGCGGAAGGCACGGCCCGAGGCGACGAGCGCGCCATCGCGCAGGTCCAGGCGCAGGGGCACCGCGATGGGGCCGAAGCTGCTCTCGGGACGGGCTCCGGCGTGGAATGCGAACAGCACCAGATGCTGACGTCCCTGCCCCTGCAGGTCGATCGCCCGGGGCGCATAGGCCAGCAGGTCGCGGGCGCCGATCAGGTCGCCCAGCCGGCAGGGCTTGCCCTCGCAGTCGATCGGCTGGCCGCTCTCGGCATCGTGCAATTCCACCGTCGACAGGTCGATCGTTCCCTGCCGCCGCACCGCGCCCTTGCCGCCCACGTCGGTCAGCGTCAGCTCGAGCCGTCGGCGATCGGCCGCGGCGGTCAGCGTCAGCAGGCTCTCGCCGCCCTGCGGCGCCAGGAAGCGGCCGGCGATGACGGAGTCGCGCGCCGGCTGCAGGCCGGCATCGTACTCGCAGTTGTTGTGGCTGTTGTCGGCGTAGCCGAAGCCGCCGAACGCGGTCACCGCGGCGCCGGCCCAGAAGACGCGCGAGCGGCACGATGGCAGCGACATCTCCGCCCCGTCGACCAGGGTCTCGCACAGGCGGTTCATGTCGGCGATGAAGTCGGCGTCGCACTCGGCGCGCGTGCGCCGATAGGTCGCCAGCCCCTCGCCGTAGCACATGTCGTGGCGCGCCGAGGCGGCGAAGAACTGCCGCTCGTTGGTGCGGCCCGGGCCGCCGCTGGTCAGGAAGAACTGGCGATCGGTGAAGGCGGGGATGGACGAGCGCACGAAATCGCGCGCGCCGCCGTCGGCGTACCGCGAGTTGCCGAGCGGGCCCCCGCACAGGCGCTCGCCGGCATGCACCGCCACCGGCAGGTCGCGCGCCGTGCCCGCCGCCGCCCCGTCACGCCAGGCGCCGGCAGCCGTCAGGTCCTTCGCGGCACTGCGTCTGATGCGCTCGTACCAATCGCCGTCGCCATCGCCGCAGCCCGCCAGCACCACGGTCGCGAGCAACGCCGCGAGAATCGCGACCGGCCTTGTCCCCCCGGGCATCTCCCGCCTCCTGCGTCGAACGCGTCTATCGCGCGGCCTGCGCACAGGAACACGGCCAAGTTGTAGGTCTCCCGACGATGGTCCGCAAGCGGCAGGCCGGGACGCTCAGGCGAAGAACGAGACCTTGCCGGTGGACAGATCGTGCATCGCCGCGACGATCAGCAGCTGCTTGGCGTCGACCAGCTCCTTCAGCACGGCACTGCGGTCGATCAGCATCTTGGCCGCCAGCTTGGCGTTGGTGTCGGCGACCGCCTGCACGAAGGCCTTGTTCTTCGAGGTCTTGTCGCCGGCGTAGGAGGCATTGGCGGCGACCGCCGGCTTGATGTTCGCCAGCGTATCGGTCAGCAGGCCGAGCTTGGCGTCGTCGATCGCGCCCTTGATCGCGCCGCAATCGCCGTGGCCGAGCACGACGATGAGCTTGGCGCCGGTCAGCTTGGTGCCGAACTCCAGGCTGCCGATGATGTCGGTGTTGACGAAATTGCCGGCGATGCGCGCGGTGAAGACGTCGCCGATGCGCTGGTCGAACACCAGCTCGGGCGGCACGCGCGAGTCGATGCAGCCGACGATGCAGGCATGCGGCGCCTGGCCGGTCGCCGTGGCCCTGACCTGGGCCATCAGATCGCAATTGATCGACTTGCCGGCGACGAAGCGCTCGTTGCCCGCCTTGAGCCGCGCCAGGGCCTCGGCCGGGGTGATCGCCGTCTGGCGGTCCTTGGTGAAGATCTGGCATTCCGGCGCCTGTGCGCGGGCAGCACCGACGGCGAAGGGTGCGGCGAGCGCCAGGCTGCCGCAGATGTAGCGTCGAGAAAGCATGCGTCCCCTTATTGCTTGTCCTGCGACAGAGTACCACGGCCGCGTTACGGCCGCACGATCGTCCAGCCCTTCTCGGACAGCTCGATCAACGTGACGACGCCGGCCGACACGATCTTCGCCACCGGCAGGATCGGGATATCCTTGTTCTCGCGCCGCTTCATCGACTCGATGGTGTTGCCGCAGGCCTCGAAGGACACATTGGGCATGCCCGGCGCGAAGCTCTCGATGCGCGCCTTCACCGGCGAGGTGTCCGAGCGCAGCATGTGCAGGCCGGCGTTGAAGGCGACGATGACGATCTCGACCTCGTCGCCGACATCGGCGTAGTGGCGCGAGACGTTGGCCGCGACGTTGAGCGCGGCGTTCATCTTCTCGGCATCGTTGTCGCTGACCTGCAGCACCAGGCGATGCGTCTTGCCCGCCGCCCAGGCGGCACCCGGCAACGCCAGCGCCGCGGCCAGCAGCACAACAGCCACCCTGCGCATCATGGCCATCCTCCCTACCGGCGCCGGTCGATCACGCGCCTGGCCTTGCCGATCGAGCGCTCGACGACGCCGATCGCGGCGATCTCGACGCCCGACGTGACGCCGCACATCGTCTTCACCCGCGCCACCAGCGCGGCGGCGATCTCGGCCCGGCGATCCTCGCCCAGCTCGTCGCGCGCCTCCACGACGATCTTCAGCGAATCGAGCGGACCGTCGCGCCACAGCTCCAGCACGTAATGCGGCGAGAGCGCCGGCTCGCGCAGGATCTGCTCCTCGATCTGGCTGGGGAAGAGGTTCACGCCGCGCACGATCAGCATGTCGTCGCTGCGCCCGGTGATGCGCGCCATGCGGCGCATGCTGGTGACGGTGCCCGGCAGCAGGCGCGTGAGGTCGCGCGTGCGATAGCGCACGACCGGCAGCGCCTGCTTGGTGAGCGAGGTGAAGACCAGCTCGCCGATCTCGCCCTCCTGCGCCGGCAGGCCGGTCTGCGGATCGATGATCTCGGGCAGGAAATGGTCCTCCCAGATCGTCGGGCCGTCCTTGCTGTCGCGGAATTCCTGGGCCACGCCGGGGCCCATGACCTCGGAGATGCCGTAGATGTCGACGGCGTCGATGCCGGTGCGCTGCTCGATCTCCCGGCGCATGCCCTCGGTCCATGGCTCGGCGCCGTGGATGCCGATGCGCAGCGCCGTGTCGCGCACGTCGATGCCCTGGCGCTCGAACTCGTCGGCCAGCGCCAGCATGTAGGACGGCGTCACCATGATCACGCGCGCGCCGAACTCGGCGATCAGCTGCACCTGGCGCTCCGAGTTGCCGCCCGACATCGGCACCGCCGTGCAGCCCAGCCGCTCGGCGCCGTAATGCGCGCCCAGCCCGCCGGTGAACAGGCCGTAGCCATAGGCGACATGCACGACGTCGCCCGGCCGTCCGCCGCCGGCCCAGATCGAGCGCGCCATCAGGTCGGACCAGGTGTCGATGTCCTGCGCCGTATAGCCGACGACCGTGGGCCTTCCCGTCGTGCCGCTTGAGGCATGCACGCGCACGCAGCGCTCGCGCGGCACCGCCAGCATGCCGTAGGGATAGTGGTCGCGCAGGTCGCTCTTGGCGGTGAACGGGAACTGCGCGAGATCGGCGAGCGACTTCAGGTCGGACGGATGCACGCCGGCCGCCTCGCACCTGGCGCGGTATGGCGCCTGGTTGGCATAGGCGTGCGCGAGCGTGGCGCGCAGGCGCTCGAGCTGCAGGGCCTCCAGCGCATCGCGTGAGATGCGCGTCTCGGGAAACAGATCGCTCATGGTGTGGTGGGGGCCGGTGGCGGCGGCGGCGGCGTGAGTTCAGGGTGCTCGTCGGCGGCGAAGACGAAGCGGCGATAGGCATAGCCCAGCCCGATCAGCGCCGCGCCCAGGCCGAGGAAGGAGAACACGCGCAGCAGCCCGGTCAGCCCCGACATGTCGATCAGGAACACCTTGGCCACGACCAGGCAGACCATGATCATGCCGGCATGGCGCAGCGCCGGCACGCGCCGCCAGATGCCCAGCGCCAGCAGCGCCAGGCCGAACAGCAGCCAGGCCGCGGAGTAGCTGTAGAGCTCGACGCCCTCGGCATCGAACGGATCGCCGGCGAAGAGCGGGTCGAAGACGTGGCGTACCTCCAGCGTCACCCAGGCGAAGGCCAGGATCATCGCCGTGATCGCCGCGACGACGACGGCGCGGCCCTCGCCGGCCTGCCGCTCCATGCGCAGCGCCAGCGCCGCCAGCATCGCCGGCAGCAGGTAGGCCAGCAGCAGGCCGTTGAAGACCGGCGTGCTGCCGACCCGCACCGACTCCGCCAGCGGGTTCATCGCCAGCGTCTGCACGAGGACCGCGAGCAGTACGCTCAGGCCGCCGACGATGCGCCAGCTCATCAGCGCCACCTTCGAGCCGGTGTTGCCCGCGACGTACAGCGCGACCAGCGCGAAGCCGCCCCAGGCCAGCACCAGCGTGGCGCGCTCGTAGAACGTCGTGCCCGAGGCCGACAGGCCCGCCGGCTGGAAGATGCTGCGCACCTCCAGGGTCAGCAGCACGAAGCCCAGCAGCACGGTCGCGGCCCGCACCGTCTCCGACAGCGGATCCTCGCGCACCGCGGCGAGGAAGCGACCGCCGAGCCAGAAGGCGACGATGGTCAGGCCATAGGCCCACAGGATCCAGTTGAAGAACGGGATGCCGCCCAGCGGGTAGTCGAGCAGATAGGGATTGAGCACGAAGCGCACCATCACCGTGCCCAGCAGCGGCCAGCACAGCAGGCGCAGGGAAAGCACGTCGAGCTTCCAGCTGATCCAGGCGACGGCGGCGAGCTGGGCGGCGTAGGCGACGGTGATCCACTCGCGCCGCAGTTCGAGCGGGATCGCCGCGGCGACGAAGAACGTCACGCCGGCGGCCATCACGCCCAGCGCCTCGGTCGCGCCCGGCATGGTGCCGCGCCAGCGCGCCAGCCGGTCGGCCGCGACGAGGAAGGGCAGCGCCAGGCCGAGGCTGAGCAGCGACCACGGCATGCCGGGAAGCGTGTCGCCGAGCGTGTACCAGGCCAGCAGGAAGTGCAGCAGCGTCGCGCCCACGGTGACGCCGGCCCAGAAGCCCGGCCGTCCGGCATTCCACAGGAGCGCGAAGGCGCCGATGGCGAAGCCGCCGCCCATGATCAGCAAGGTGGGCCCGAAGGCGTCGATCACCTCGGCCCCGGGCGGGAAGACGCGCACGAACCACCACCCCGCCAGCGCCAGCAGCGACAGGAGCGGCGGCAGCGCGGCGAGGTACTGGAAGCGCGGCACGTAGCGCGCCAGCGCGTAGATGCCGGCGCCGTACAGGCCGAGGCACAGCCAGCCCGCGGTGCGCAGCGGATCGCCCACGGTGATGCCGACGAGCAGGCCGCCGGTGACGATGGTCGCGGCCCAGACCTGCATCACGACCTGGTCGGTGGGCTGGCCCTGCTCCCGGACTCGCCGCCAGGTCGCCCAGACGAACAGCGCGGCGACGCCCACGAGGAACAGCCCGACCCAGATCTGTCCGTCGGCGCCGTAGTGCGCGCCGTCGCTGGCGCGCAGCCCGATCCAGAACAGGCTCCACAGGCCGGCGCCGGCCAGCACGCCCCAGCCCAGCACCCACCAGCCGCGATGGCGGATCACCGCCAGCGTGCCGGCGGCAGTCGCCAGGAGATAGCCGAACAGCGCCGGCACGTTGGGCGTGTCGCCACCGATCACCAGCGGCGACACGAAGCCGCCGACGAAGGCGAGCGTGGCGACGAAGATGCCATGGCGCAGCGACAGCAGGATGCAGAAGCCGGTCAGCACCAGCGCCAGTCCGCCGCCCACGCCGCGCGGGATCATGTCGTAGAGCGCCACGGCGGAGAACAGCGCGCCGTACAGCGAGGCGGCGCCGGCGGCGGCCAGCGCCTGGGCCACGCGATCGTCGCGCCCGCGCAGGCGATCGCCGCCGACGATCAGGCCGGCGCCGAACAACGCCGCGAGGATCACGCGCACGCTCGGCGACAGGTAACCCTGCTCGATCGAGTAGCGCACGAGGAAGATCGCGGCGAGCGCCAGCGTGATGCCGCCCAGCCAGACGAAAGCGCGCGCGCCCAGCCGCTGCTCGAGACTCGGCGCCGGTGCACGCGCCGCGAGGGGCGCCGGCGTCCCCGGCGTGAGCAGCGGCGGCAGCGGCGCGCTCGCCGGCTCGACCGGGCGCGGTGGCGGTGCCGGCGATGGCAGTGGCGGCGGCGGTACCGCGACCTCGGGCTGCGGCGGTGTCGCCGGCTCGCTGACCGGCGGCAACTGTTCCTCCGGCGGCGCCGGAGCCGGCGGTGTCCCAGCCTGCCTGTAGCGCGCCAGCTCGGCACCCAGGGCCTGGACCTGCTCCTGCAGCAGGGCGATGGTCTGACGCTGCTGGCCGCTGCGCAGGAAGGCGATCAGCGCCAGCACCGGCGTGCCGAGCGCGATCACGCCGACGATCAGGCCGAGAAGAACCCATTCCATGAACGAATCCGTCCTCGGCCTGTCGTTTCTTTCCGCCTATTGCGCCGCGACGCGCAGCGGGCTGTCGGCGGCGATGCGGTTGTCGCGCGCGACCTGGCCGCGCTTGACGACCATCAGGTGGTTCTCCTTGCGCGCCACCATGCGGATGTCGCTCAGCGGATCGCCGTTGGTGACCACGAGGTCGGCGACGTTGCCGTCCTTCAGCCGGCCGTGGTCGGCAAGACGCACCAGGTCGGCGGCGCTGGCGGTGGCGAAGAAGATCGAGTCGCGCGTGCTGATGCCGATGTCGCACATGAACTCGAGTTCCATGGCGTTGTCGCCGTGGCGGTTGAACGGCGTGCCGGCATCGGTGCCCATGGCGATGCGCCCGCCAGCCTTGTAGTACATCTTCACCGACGCGATGTGGCGATCGAACACGCGGCGCGCCTTTTCGATCACATAGTCGGG
>CAYNOF010000525.1:0-5845 GCA_964398335.1 uncultured Rhizobiaceae bacterium | reverse complement strand
GGATGCTGCGCGACGTGGTGGCGAAGTTCGTCGACAACGAGCTGATGCCGCTGGAGAAGAACGTGCTCGCGCGCGAGATCGCCGGCCAGAAGATCTCGCTGACGGCCGAGGAGGAGGCGCCGCTCCTGAAGAAGTGCACGGAGCTCGGCCTGTGGGCGCTCGACGCGCCGGAGGAGATCGGCGGCGCCAACCTGCCGGCCGTCGCCCTGATGCCGATCAACGAGGAGCTCGGCCGCACCTGCGTGCCGTTCACCTTCCCGCCGGATTCGCCGAACCTGCACATGCTGATGGCGGTGGCCAGCCCCGAGCAGAAGCTCAGGTACATGGAGCCCTACGCCGCGGGCGAGGCACATTCGGCGATCGCCATCTCCGAGCCGGGTGCCGGCGGCGATCCCGCCGGCATGACCACGCGCGCGACGCAGGAAGGCGACTCGTGGGTGATCAACGGGCGCAAGATCTGGATCAGCCGCGTGCCCTATGCCGATTTCACCATCGTCATGGCGCGCACCGGCACCGAAGGCCGCCACGCCGGCGTCACCGCCTTCATCGTCGAGAAAGGCACGCCGGGCTTCATCATCGCGCGCGAGATCCCGATGCTGGGCGGCCAGCGCACCTACGAGGTGGTGTTCGAGAATTGCCGCGTGCCCAACGAGCAGGTGCTGGGCCGTGTCGGCCAGGGCTTCGCGCCAATGCAGCTCAGGCTTACCATCCGCCGCCTGCAGATGGGTGCCTGGTGCACCGGCATGGCCAGGCGCGCGCTGGAGATGATGTGCAGCCACGCCAAGCAGCGCGTCACCTTCGGCCAGAAGCTGGCCGACCGCCAGGCCATCCAGTGGTGGATCGCCGAAGCCGCGACCAAGATCCACGCCTGCCGCCTGATGGTGATGGACGCCGCCGCCAAGCTCGACGATCACCGCGACGTGCGTACCGAGGCCTCGATGATCAAGGTCTTCGCCACCGAGATGGCGACCGAGGTGATCGACCACGCGATGCAGACCTACGGCGCGATGGGCGTCACCAAGGAGCTGCCGCTGCAGCTGATGATGCAGAAGGTGCGCACCATGCGCGTCTACGAGGGCCCGACCGAGGTACACCGCATGGTGATCGCACGCCGCACCCTGGAGGCGGTGAAGTGACGGGAGTGCCGGTGTTCCCATGACGATGGCCGACTTCGCGGCGCGCCACGTCGCGGGGCGTGGCTTTGCGGCGTCGGATGCGTTTCCGCACGATGTCTGGCGCGCGATGGCCGAGGCGGGCTTGTTCCGCATCGGCCTGCCGGCGCGCTTCGGCGGCGATGGCGGCTTCTATGCCGACATCGCCCGGGCCGAGCACGATCTCGCCGCCCATGGCGGCTGCGTCGGCTTGGCGCTGTCATGGACCGGCCACCAGCTCGTCGGCCGCTATTTCGTGGGCGGCTTCGGCAGCGAGGCACAGAAGGCGGCGTTGCTGCCGCGCCTCGCGTCCGGTGCCTTGACAATGGCGGTGGCGATCTCCGAGCCCGGCGCCGGGGCGCATCCCAAGCATCTCAGGACGACGGCGACGCGCGACGGCGACGGCTTCGTGCTCGACGGCGAGAAGGCCTACGTCACCAACGGGCCGCTGGCCGAAATCTTCATCGTGCTGGCGATCACCGCGATGGAGGAGGGGCGCAAGCGCTATGGCGCCTTCCTGGTGCCGAAGGCGACGCCGGGGCTGGAGATCCTGGCGATGGAACCGTTCGGCGCGCTCAGGCCCTCGCCGCACTGTCGGCTGCGACTGACAGGCTGTCGTGTTCGGGCCGATGCGATGCTCGGTCCTGCGAACGAGGCCTACGAAACCATGGCCCTGCCGTTCCGCGATGTCGAGGACGCCGTCGGCGCCGCGGGCAGCGCCGGCATCTGCGCCTTCGTGACTCGTGCGATGGCCGGGACGAGTCGGGACGACGCGATGCTCGGCGAGATCGCCGCATCGCTGGCGATGATGCGGCAGGCCGCGCGGGCCGCGGCCGCCGCGCTCGACAATCCGTCCGACGACGTCGATGCCGGCGCCCTGACGATCGGCGTGCGGCTCGAAGCGGCACGCCTGCTCGAGCGCTTCGGCGGCCTGCGGTCCGGCGTCGAGCCGGCCGCCGCGCGCGAGGTCGACCTGGCGCTCGCCGATATCGCCTTCTCCCGGTCGATCGCCCAGGGGCCGCGTCAGGTACGGCTGGCACGATTGGGCCGGACGCTGTCGCTTCGGTAGGTTTGTCCGCCATCCTCTGCTAGCATCAGGCGTCATCCATTGGGGGATTGCCGATGTTCGGGAGTGGATTGGCGCGCGTCGCGACTGTGGCCATGATCATCCTCGCGACCTTTTGGTTCTCGATCGGATGGGCCAACGCCCAGCAACGCGTCGATTGCGGCAACGGCTATTCCTGTCCGGCCGGCAATGCCTGCCTGATGAACGGGCTGTGCGGCGTGATGGTCGACAAGCTGCCGGGCAGCACGCCGACCTCGACCGGCGAATGGTGCGAGCCCGGCCTGCGCGAATCGACGACCAATCGCGGCACCTGCATCCCCAAGGACTACGTCGATTGCCCCAGCGGCCTGTCCTGCCCGCCCGGCTACTATTGCGGCCAGGACGGCCGCTGCGCCGGCGGTCCGCCGGCGACCGGGCCGATGTGCGGCGGCGGGCAATGCGCCGCCGGCCGCGTCTGCGCCAGCAGCGGCCATTGCATGAATCCCGAGTACTTCCAGGACTGCGGCAACGGCACGACCTGCTCGAAGCTGGCGGCCTGCGAGTATCCCAAGGGCTGCGTCCTGGTAGGCGGCGCGCGCACCCAGCAGATGCCCAATCGCTAGAAGCAGCCCGCACACCATACGCAGGCATCAGGCATGTGTGGGCAGCGGCGGCGGGCTCGGTTCGGTCCGGCTATGATGTCCCGATGGCTGGGAGCGGGCGATGCATGACCTGGTGATTCGCGGCGGCACGGTGATCGACGGCACCGGCGCATCGTCGCGCACCGCCGACGTCGCGGTCGCCGATGGCATGATCGTCGCCGTCGGCAGGGACGTCGGCGCCGCCAGGCGCATCGTCGATGCCGATGGCCTCCTGGTGACGCCGGGTTTCGTCGACATCCACACCCACTCCGATGGCCAGGCGACTTGGGATCCGTTCCTGACGCCGTCGTCCTGGCATGGCGTGACCACGGCGGTGTTCGGCAATTGCGGCGTCGGTT
The DNA here is from genome assembly GCA_964398335.1 of uncultured Rhizobiaceae bacterium. Taxonomy (GTDB): domain Bacteria; phylum Pseudomonadota; class Alphaproteobacteria; order Reyranellales; family Reyranellaceae; genus JAFAZJ01. The sequence continues at coordinate 2,649 of CAYNOF010000525.1, read as the reverse complement.
TCGCGCCGGTGCGGCCGGGCACCACCGACTACCTGATCAACCTGATGGAAGGCGTCGAGGACATCCCCGGCACCGTGCTGGCCGAGGGCGTGTCATTCGCCTGGGAGTCCTTCCCGCAATATCTCGATGCATTGGCGGCGATGCCGCGCGCCATCGACATCGGCGCCCAGGTGCCGCACGCGGCCTTGCGCTTCTACGTCATGGGCGAGCGAGGCGCGGAGCATGCCGAGGCGCCGAGCGAGAACGAGATGGAGCGCATGGGCGCGCTGCTCGAGGAGTCGCTGCGATCAGGTGCGCTGGGCTTCACCACCTCGCGCACCACCAAGCACAAGGCGCGCGACGGCCGCCTGACGCCCAGCCTGTCGGCGCGCGAACCCGAGCTCTTCGCGCTGGCCCGCGCCATGAAGCGCGCCGGCCGCGGCGTGCTGGAGGTGAACTCCGATTTCGGGCCGGGCGAGTTCGAGGCGCTGCGCGCAGCGGCGGAGATTTCCGGCCGGCCGCTCTCCTGCCTGCTGGTGCAGGTGCAGGCACAGCCGAATCTGTGGCGCGAGACCTTGGCGCAGATCCATGCCGCGCGTGCCCAGGGGCTGGAGGCGAACGCCCAGGTCGGCTCGCGTGCCATCGGCGTGCTGATGGGGCTCGACACGTCTGTCCATCCGTTCCTGATCAGCGATGCCTGGAAGTCGCTGGCCGGTCTGCCGCAGGCCGAACGCGTCGCGCGGCTGCAGGTCGATGCCGAGCTGCGCCGCGCCCTGATCGCGCCGCCGCCCGCAGGCAAGGTGGCGCGCCTGGGCATTACGCTCGATCGCGTCTACCCGCTGGTCGGTCAACCCGACTACGAGCCCGACGCGACCATGAGCGTGGCGGCGATGGCTGCTCGTGCCGGTCGCGACGCGCGCGAACTGGCGCTCGAGTTGCTGATGGCCGATGACGGCACCGGACTGCTGATGCATCCGTTCGAGAACTACAGCGGCGGCGAGCTCGAGGTGGTGCGCGAGATGCTGACCGACGAAGCCACCGTCATCGGCGTGGCCGATGGCGGCGCGCATGTCGGCACGATCTGCGACGCCAGTTCGCCCACGACCCTGCTCACCCACTGGGGGCGCGACCGCAGGCGCGGTGAGAAGCTGCCGTTGGAATTCCTGGTGAAGCGTCAGTCGCGCGACACGGCGATGGCCTATGGGTTGTCCGATCGCGGCTTGCTGGCGCCGGGCATGAAGGCCGACATCAACGTCATCGACTTCAGTCGCCTGCGTGTGCTGAAGCCGAAGGTCGCCTACGACCTGCCGGCCGGCGGCAAGCGGCTGGTGCAGCGCGCCGAGGGGTATCGCCACGTCTTCGTCGCCGGGACCGAGACGCTGAGCAACGACGAGCATACCGGGGCGCTGCCCGGCAAACTGGTGCGCTGAGGCCCCATGCTGCTGCCGACCTCGCTCGCCCTGATCTCCGCCGCGATGTTCACCGGCGCGGCGTTCTACGTCAGCGTCGGCGAGCAGCCCTCGCGCCTGAAGCTCGACGACCGCGCCGCGCTGATGCAGTGGCAGCCCGCCTATCGCCGCGGCTACGCCATGCAGGGCCCACTGGCCGGCATCGCCTTCGTGCTGGGCGTGGTCGCCTGGTGGGACGTGGGCGGCCTGCAGGGCATGGGAGGCTGGCAATGGCTGGCGGGCGCTTTGGTGATGCTCGCCAACTGGCCCTACACCCTGGTGGTGATGGCGCCGCTCAACAATCGCCTGATGGCGATGAGCGAGACCGATGCCGGCCACGCGACCACCGACATGATCCGCCGGTGGGGCCGCCTGCATGCGGTCCGCACGGTGCTGGGCGTGATCGGCACCTTCTTCTTCTTCTGGGCGTCGTATCGGTGATCGTGTGAGCACCTGGCTCTGGTGTTACGCCGATCGCCTGAGTGCGCGGCCCGGCGAGAGCATCGCGCTGCACATCGCCGGCACGGGCGCGCGCTGCGCGATCGAGATCGCGCGCGAAGGCCGCGAGCGGCGCGTCATGCATCGTATCGACGGCATCGCCATCGCGCCGCATCCCGTGCCCGAGAAGGTGCATGTCCAGGGCTGCGGCTGGCCCGAGGCGACGCGGCTTGCGGTGCCGAAAGACTGGCCGAGCGGCTACTACGACATCGTCCTGCACGCCGATGACGGCGGCGAGGCGCGCCACATGCTGGTGGTCAGGGCGCCCAAGCCGACCGCACCGGCGGCCATCGTGCTCGCGACCAACACCTACCAGGCCTACAACTGGTGGGGTGGCGCCAATACCTACACCTGGGTCGGTGGGCCGCATCCCGCGCGCGAGCCGGCGGAAGCCGAGCGCATCGTCGCCGGCGTGCTGTCGGCCCAGCGGCCGTTCTCCGCCGGCCTGCTGCGGCCGCGCTCGCCCACGCATCGCATCGTCACCAAGCGGCGGCGTGACTTCGGCGAACGGCCCTTCGGCGGCGAGGTCAGCGACGAGATCAAGGCCGGCGGCAACGGCTGGGACTGCCCCGCGGGCTTCCTCGACAAGTGGGAGCATGCGTTCGTCGCCTGGGCCGAGGGTGTGGGCTACGGGCTCGACTACTTCACCGATTCCGATCTCGACGCCGAGCCGCGGGCGCTCGACGGCTATCGCGCCGTCATCGTCGTCGGCCATTCGGAGTAC
>CAYNOF010000524.1:0-3670 GCA_964398335.1 uncultured Rhizobiaceae bacterium | reverse complement strand
CTCGTACGCCTACGCGCCGCGCCGGAGTCTTATCGCCTCACTCCAGCTTCAGGTCGAGTTCCTTGATGAGGTTGGCAAAGTAAAGGCGATCATCGGCGACCTGCCGGCCGAACACGTCGTGCGGCTGATGATGCGCGGCCTGCGCCACCAGCATCAGCTTGTTCTGCAGGTCGGGCTCGGCGGCGAGCTTGCCGAGCTCGTCCGACAGCCGCTCGAGCGCCGGCCGCGGCGTCGCCTTGGGCGCGAACAGCCCGAACCAGCTGCGGTCGCGGAAATTCGCGATGTCGAGCCCGACCTCGGCCGCGGTCGGCGTGCCGGGCAGCTCCGTCAGCCGTTCTTTCGTCGCCGCCAGCGCCGCCAGCACCTTGCCGGCCTTGGCCTGCGGCATGAAGGAGGGATCGAACACCATGTGGATGCGTCCGCTCATGATGTCGCCCACCGCATCGACGATGGTCTTGTAGGGCGCATGCTGCATGCGGATGCCGGCGGCGCGGGTCAGCACCTCGCCGGTCAGATGCGTGATCGTGCCCAGGCCGGAGGAGCCGAACCAGTATTTGCCGGGGTTGGCCTTGGCGAGTTCGACGAAGCCCTTCCAGTCCTTCACGCCCAGCGCGTTGGTTAGCGTCACCACCAGCAGCGGCGTCGACAGCCGCGCCACCGCGGCGAAGGCGTTGATGTCGTAGTTCACCTGCCGCACCGTCGGCGTGATCGCCATGATCGCGGTGGGCGACAGCAGCAGGGTGTAGCCGTCGGCCGGTGCATTGGCGACGATCGCCGCGCCGACGCCACCGGAGGCGCCCGGCTTGTTCTCGGTGATCACCTGCTGGCCGAGCACCGCCGTCAGCCGTTCGCCGTAGATGCGCACCACTTGGTCGGCCGATCCACCCGGCCCATAGGGCACGACGATCCGGATCGGTTTCTCCGGCTTCCACATCGTTTGCGCGCGCGCATTCGCGGTGGCCATCAACGCCAGGCCACCCAGCGCGGCGCTGCGACGACGGATCATGACGCTTCCTCCTGCTTTCGTTGTCGCGAAGGATAGGATGGTTCGTGCGCGAACGGGAACGACGATTGCGTGACGAAGGCCATGATGGCGGTGTTTCGTTCGCGGCGTATCCGGCGCGTGACATCACGTTTCTTTCCGTTGCCGCCACGACACACGGCGCGCGCAATCGCACGCCGTCGCTCTCGTTGCCGTTGCGTCGATGAAGCTGCACCCGTAAAAGCCACGCCCTGCAAGATCGGCACGGGCCGAAGGTTTTGGGTTAGTCACGCTGGAGGTTCCGGGTTCGGGTCCCGGCGGCGGCAACGCCGTAGCTCAATTGGATAGAGCACCAGCCTGCGCGGCAACGCGCTGACCCAATCCACACCCTGACCGTGTCGCTTCAAGTGGCCGCGGCCGGCGGGCCGAATGGCGTTGGGTTATCGACTGTTAATCGGGAGGCCGGGTTCAATTCCCGGAGGTCGCGGCAATGTCGCGGCTCTAGCTCACGGTAGAGCACCATCGCTGCACGGCGCGAGCTGTCAGCGAATGCCCAACCCTGCACCATGTCCGCCGACGCCGCAGATCGGCACGGGCCGAAGCGATTGGATTATCGGTAACTATGGGACCCGGGTTCGAATCCCGGCGGCGGCGACGCCGTAGCTCAGCGGTAGAGCAATAGTCGCGTGGCAACACGCGGGTCCAGTCCGATCCATGTCCGTGCGATGGCTTCGACGAGATCGGCGCGGGCCGATGGCACTGGGTTATCGCCACCACCCAGTCCGGACACATGTCCGCGCCGACTCTGCCGAACGCTGTTCCCCGGGGAACAGACACGCTCGCGCGCTCGTGCTCTACTCCATCCGATACGAACGAGTCGGGGGGATCATTTCGAAGGAGGTGTAGCCATGGCGCGCGCGATGTGGATCGAACCCGAGATCGTCGACATGACCGCGGCGAGCAACACGCTTAACCGAAAGGGCACGCGGCCGGCATCCGGTATCAATGCCGCCATCCTGCACCAGGTCGCCGACGACCGTGGCAGCGAGCCGATGCAGTACAAGAACACCGTCGCGCACTTCGTCGTCACCAAGAACGGCAAGATCATCCAGCTGCATCCGGTCGAGACGATGCTCTTCGCATCGAACGCCTTCAACAATGTCGGCGTCGCCATCGAGTTCGCCGGACATTTCCCGACCGAGAAGGGGATCTGGTGGAGCGGCAACAAGGCGCACAATGTCCCGACGAACGTGCAGATCGAGGCCGGTCGCGAGGTCGTGCTCTTTCTCTACATGAAGCATGGCATCAAGAACGTGTACGCCCATCGCCAGGGCTACCTGCCGGATGACGGCATCTACAAGGCCGGCGTGGTGAACCAGCGCTCGAACTGTCCCGGGCCGGACATCTGGTACGGCGTCGGCGAATGGGCCAAGACCAATCTCGGCCTCGGCGACGGCGGCAAGGGCTATGCGATCGGCAATGGCACGGCCATTCCCGACAGCTGGCGCACGCAACGGGTGCCGACGTTCTGAATTGAGCCGGTGCGTTGCACCGATGACACACGCTTCGACGATCACGTCATGCCGGTGTTTTTCGCGTTGCGTTGAGTGATCGCTGCGATTACAACCCGCGCCCTCATCGGATGGCTCTTGCGAGCACTTCGATGGGATCGGCGCGGGCCGACGTGAATGGGTTATCCTGGTGGTCGTGAAGCGGGGTTCGAATCCCACCGGCTGAAAATGCCGAACGACGTTTCCCAGTCCAATTCCATGTCCGCGCCACGTCGCGCGATCCTTCCGGGTGGATCGCGCGGCGCCACTTCATCCCCGGAGGACGACACATCGTGGGTAATCGCACACGAGATCCCAAGCGAGCCGGAGCACCGGCGGAGCGCTGACGTCGTCTGCGCTGTCCGCCGGCCGTCGATGCCTGGAGGACAGCACCATGAAGAACATCCTGAACATCCTGAGGTGGCCCCTGGGGGGCCAGCAGCGGCCCCTGCCCGACGAGGCGATGGTCGCCAACGACGCTGGCGGCTACGTCTATGCACTCGACGACTGGGCGCGGCTCGATCGCTTCCTGATCCTGGGCAGCGAGGGCGGGACGTACTATGCCTCGGAGGTCAAGCTGACGCGCGAGAACGCCCAGGTGGTGGCGCGCGTCATCGCGGCCGACGGCGCGCGCGCCGTGGCGCGGATCGTCGAGATCAGCACCCGCGGCCGTGCGCCCAAGCACGATCCGGCGCTGTTCGCGCTGGCGCTCGCGGCCTCGGCGGAGGCGCAGCAGACCCGTGCGCTCGCCCTCGCGGCTTTGCCGCGCGTGGCGCGCACCGGCTCGCAGCTGCAGCGTTTCGCCGAGTACGTGCAGGGCCTGCGCGGCTGGGGCCGTGGTCTGCGGCGTGCGATCGCGCGCTGGTACCTCGATCAGCCGCTGGCGGACCTCGAGCTGCAGGCCATGAAGTACAAGGCCCGCGGCGAGAAGGGGCACCGCTGGTCGCACCGCGACCTGCTGCGGCTGGCGCATCCGTTGGCGCCGGCCGAGGACGTGGCGCGGCGCGCGCTGTTCGACCGCATCGCGCGGCCCGATGGCAGCTTCGAGTTGCCGGAGGCGCTGGCGCGGACGGCGGCGGCGGAGCGGCTGGCCAAGACCACGCGGGTCGGCGAGGCGATCAAGCTGATCGCCGACCAC
>CAYNOF010000523.1:0-4795 GCA_964398335.1 uncultured Rhizobiaceae bacterium | reverse complement strand
TCTTCATCGGCGTCGGCGTCGGGCTCGTCGTCGAACGACGCGTCCCGGGGCTCGTCTTCCTGCGGCAGCGGACCGAGCACGCGATCGAGCGCGTGGGCGATGTCGCCGATGCCGATGCCGTGCTCGGCCGAGACCGGCACGGGATCGCCCAGGCCCAGCGCGTGCGCCTCGGCGATGCCGGGATCGGCGGCGGCGCTCTCGGCCTTGTTGGCGATCACGACGGTCTTGCGCGCGTGCCTGCGCAGCCACTTCGCGAAGGCGCGGTCCATCGGCGTCAGGCCGGCGCGCGCGTCGATCAGGAACAGCACCGCGTCGGCCTCGGCCACGGCGCGCTCGCTCTGGCGGCGCATGCCGGCCTCGAGCCGGTCGCCCACCGCCTCCTCCCAGCCCGCGGTGTCGGTCAGCACGACCTCGCGCCGGCCGATGGTGGCATTGGCCTCGCGGCGATCGCGCGTCGTGCCCGGCTCGTCGGCGACGATCGCCATACGCCGCCCGGCGAGGCGGTTGAACAGGGTCGACTTGCCGACATTGGGCCGGCCGACCAGGGCGATGCGGGCGCGGGTCATCGGAACACGACAGACCTAGGGGCGGAATTGGACTCTGTCGGGCGTGCACTCCAGACTCGTGCGGCCATGCCGTACGCCCGCGACTTCGCCCTCTTCCCCTCTCCCCGCGCAGGCGGGGAGACGGAAGACCAGCGCGCATCCGCATCAACCATAGAAACCCATGGAATCGACATCGCGGGGTGCCTCAACCATAGCAGGCGGGACCATCCGGCACCCGACCCTGCATCCGGATCAACCATAGCAAGCCATGGAAACCGGGGTGACGGACGCTCAGCGCCCGGGCACGCCTTCGACTCGACCATGGAGAACCATAGAGTCCGCTTGCGCCGCTCAGCGCAGCGCGATCAGCCGGCCCGAATCGGTCAGCACGTAGATCGTGCGGTCGGCGATCACCGGCGCCAGCAGCACCGGCGAACCGACCGAGACCTTGCCGATCGGCTGGCCGTCATAGGGCGAGATCGCCAGCAAATCGCCGTTGCCGCCGCCGATCAGCAGGCGGTCGCCGGCCAGCACCGGGCCAACCCAGATCGCCGTCTTGCGCCGCTTCTCGTCGGTGTAGAAGGTCAGCGGCGTCACCCAGCGGATCTTGCCCTCGTCGCGGTCGAGGCAGACGATCTCGTTGTTGCCGCTGATGATGAAGACCCAGCGGCCGGCGACCCAGGGCGTGCCCGAGCCGGCGATCGGCTTGTCCCATTGCCGCGCCCCCGAGCGCAGGTCGAAGGCGGCGATCTGGCCGGCCGTGCCGATCGCCAGCACGCGGCCACGGTCGATCACCGGGCGGCCGCGGATGTCCGACAGGGCCGACAGCGACTCCGCACCGCCGCGGCGCTGCGCCACCAGGCTCTCGTTCCAGACCTGGCGGCCGCTGTCGAGGCGCAGCGCCACCAGCTCGCCCGAGCTGAACGGCGCCACGACATATTCCTGCGAGGCCGCGGGGCTGGGACCGGCGAGGAAGCCGGCGTTCTCCGAGAGCGCGGTGAACTCCCACAGCTCCGCCCCGTCGATGGCGGCCAGCGCGTGCAGCTTGTTGTCGATGCTGATGGCGAAGACGCGGTCCTGGAACACCGTCGGCGCGCCGCGCACCGGCGCGCTCACCGAGCGGCGCCAGATCTCCGCGCCGTCGTCGGGATTGAGCGACATCACCTCGGCGAAGCCCGTCGTGACGAACAGCTTGCCGCCGTACCAGGCGAGCCCGCCGCCGAACTCGTTGTCGTCGCGGCCGCCCTTGCTCTTCAGGGTCACGCGCCACAGCTGCTTGCCGGTCGCCGCGTCGTAGGCCGAGACCGTCGCCTGCGAGTCCTTGACGAAGACGCGGCCGTTGGCGACCACCGGCGGCGTCAGCAGCTGGCGGTCGGAGCCCGAGCCGGAGCCGACATCGACGCTCCACACCTCGCGCGGCGCGTCGGCGATCTCGAGGTGGTGCATGGCGAAATTGGCGAAGCCGCCGGATTGCGGCCACGAATCGTTGACCGCCGGGCGCGGCAGGGTGATTTCGCCGGCGGCGTCGGGCTTGACGTCCTCGTCGCTCGCCAGCACGGCGATGCGATCGCCCGGCAGCGGCGGCTTGCTCTTGGAGAAGAGGTCGCCGACGGTCTCGCAGGCCGAGAGCGACAGCAGCGCGGCGCCGAGCGCGAGGAGACGTCTCATTTCGCCGCCGGCTCGCCCAGGGCACTCAGGAGCTCGCCGGCGCGCTCGCGCAGGCCCTGCTCGGCGGCGACGTCGTCGCGCAGCTCGGTGAGCAGCGCCTTGGCCTTGGCCTGGTCGTTCTGCTTCAGCGCCAGCGCGGCCAGCAGCTCCAGCGCCATCGGCCGCCACGGCCGGTCCTTGCCGAGCAGCGGCTGCAGCTCGGCGGCGAGATCCTCGGGCTTGGCGGTGTCGAACTCCTGCATCGCCTTGAGCACGACGGCGAGCTCGCGGCTGTCGGCGTCGCCGGCGCTCTGCACCGCGGCGCGGTACGCCGCCGCCGCGCCGTCCTTGTCGCCGGCCTCGGCCTTCAGCCGGGCGATGCGCAACCGGGCGAGCTCGGCGTACGGCGCCGTGCCGCCCGATGCGATCTTCTCCAGCGCCGCGATGGCGCCGGGCTTGTCGGTCTGGGCCTGCGCCAGGGCGGCGCTGAAGGCGTCGCCGGCCTTGCCGCGCTGGCCGGCCTGGTACCAGTTCCAGCCGTTCCACGCCGCCACCGCCACGACCAGCAGCACCGCGGCGGCGATCAGCGTGGTGCCCCAGCGCCGCCACCATTCCTTGGCGCGGTCCTCGCGCAGGGCATCATCGACTTCCTGGAAGATATCCGACACGCCGTTACCCGCGTTGTGGAGGGGACCGAGGGCGGGCGTTCTAGCCGGCCGGCGCCCGCGCGGGAAGCCTTTACCACGGCCCGGCTTTTTGCGACATTTTTCGGTAACCGATGGACAATCTCCTGCGATTGCCCGACAGCCGCGCCAAGCGGCGTGTCGTCACCTTCGACCGGCGCGAGTTGCGTCAGCTTCTCAGTTTGTACAGCACACGGGTGATCACCGGCGAATGGCGCGACTACGCCATCGATTTCCGGCCGGGCATGGCGCTGTTCTCGATCTTCCGCCACACCGCCGAGCAGCCGCTGTTCGCCATCGCCAAGGCGGCCGGCGGCAGCGCCCGCGGCGCACCCTGGACGGTCTATGCCGGCCCGCGCCGCCTCGCCCAGGGCGACGACCTGGACGAGGTGCTGCGGGTCTTCGACCGCAAGCTCAGGGTCTCCGGCTAGCGGTAATAGCCGCCGTTGTAGTTGGGGTACTGCGGCGCGGTCGCGGCACCGATCGCGGCGCCGCCCAGGCCGCCCAGCACCAGGCCGGTCATCGGGTTGAAGCCGAAGGCCGGGCCGGCCAGGGCGCCGCCGGCGCCGCCGATCACACCGCCCGACACCGCCCGCTGACCCATGGTGTCGCCGCAGGCCGACAGGCCCAGCATGGCGATCAGGCCGATGGCCACCAGCTTCGACTTCGAGGTCATGACGCGCTCTCCTCTTGTATGTCGGCCGCCCCAGTGGCGCGGCCGGAGGAGATAAGACCGCCCGAGCCGGCCGGTTCGAAGGCCGCGCAAGGGCGAAGCTGTGGCCGAGCGTATCGGCTGATGACAGGGGGCTCGGGCTTAGCGCTTGGTCTCGGTGGTCGCCGCGCCGACCACGGCGCCGCCCGCGGCGCCGATCAGCGCCCCGCCCCACCAGGAGATGCCGGGCAGCAGCAGGCCGGTGATCGCGCCGGTGGCCGCGCCGATGCCGGCGCCCGAAGCCGTACGTTCGCCCATGTTATCGCCGCACGCCGACAACACCAACGCCGCCGGCAACAGCAGCGCGATCAGCCGCTTCGCCATCGCCTTCACTCCCGACCACAGACCGTAAATTGATAAAAGGGCGGCAAAACCGCGCCGCCTAATGTCAGGGGAAAACCGGCCCGGAAGTTGCCGGCACTTTATTCTGCTGCGGGCGACCACGTGGGGGAGGGGATCGCCTGCAATTGTGAGGTTAAGATAGGGGTATAGAATCCTGATTTCAATAGTTTTCTTTTGGATTCACTAAGTCCTTCACCAGACTCGATTTTTGCCCCTTTCAGCATCGCGGCAACCCTGCCCGCGGCGTTGTCCGCACCATCATCGGCCCATAGATCGCGGCGAAGCCGGCGAAGGCCGCCGCCCAGGCGATGGCGGCCAGTTGCAGCAGGGCGCTGTCGAGCGGCGAGGGAAACGCCGCGGCGATGCGCGCCAGCGCCGCGATCAGGACCAGGACGTAGACCACCACGGTGGCGCGCGATGCCGCCAGCGTTCGGCCGGTATGGCCCAGGGTGGCGCGGGTCATCACCGCGAGCGTCATCAGGCCGATGCCGCCGACGCCCCAGGCATGCGCGGCCGCGCCGACCATCGGCATGGCGGCGAGAGCCGAGGCGCCGGCCAGCAGGAAGCCGATCGGGATGAAGGCGTAGGCCAGGTGCAGCACCAGCACCAGCCAGTCGCCCCGCGCGCGATCGCCCGCCCAGCGCGCCAGCCGCACCAGCTGCAGCAGGCCGGCGGTGATCGTCAGGCCGGCGGTGACGAGCCAGTCCGGCTGCGCCACCCAGCAGGCGAGCGCGACGACCGACACGGCGATGCAGGCGATGTCGAAGCGATCGAACGGCGCCGGCAGGCGGCCCGGCGCCCCGCGCATCAGCGCGTTGCGGGTGAAGTTGGGCACGATGCGCCCACCGATCAGCACGATCAGCCCG
>CAYNOF010000522.1:0-1927 GCA_964398335.1 uncultured Rhizobiaceae bacterium | reverse complement strand
AACTACTACACGGCCGGCCTGAAGGGCCGCTATCTCGAGACCCGCATCGACGACGACCACCAGCTCACCGCCGCGCAGTACGGCATCCTCGGCCTCGACAGTGGTGCGGTGGTCGAGCGCAACGTGCCGGCGCTGACCGCGCTCAACGAGCGCCTTCGCCAGGACTACATCGACGACTGCGCCAAGGGCGTGCTGCGCTGGAACAAGATCATCGAGCGCGCCGGCATCGATTTCGAGCTCAAGCTGCCGCACCGCGCCTTCAACCGCCGTATCGGCGGCTTTGCCGGCGTACGGGTTTCGCCTGAGGGCAAAGTCATCGACGAGGCGACATGGAAGGCCAACGAGAGCAAGTGGCTGCCCAGCGACGAGGACCGCGCCTACGTCACCTCGCTGATGGGTCCGGCGGTCACCGAGCCCGGGAAGTACGCCAACTGGATCGCCCCTCCGGCGCGCGGCATCAACAACCAGCCCGCCGATTTCGCGTACGTCCGATTCAATTGATGCCCGCAGGGGGCATCTCGATCCATGTCTTTGACGTTTCGCGCGGCATCGCCGCGTCGGGACTGCGGGTGGAATTGCGTGGGCCTGATGGTGGGCTGCTGGCCGAGGGCACGGTCGGTGCCAGCGGCGCGTTCGATCATCCCACCGTGCGCGGGGAGGGCATTGTCGCGACCGGACTCTATGAGGCGCTGTTCCACGTCGCCGACTGGTATCGGGCGCAGGGTGTCACCCTGCCCTCTCCGGCCTTCCTGGAGACCGTGCCCTATCGCTTTGGCATCGCCGATCTGGCGCAGCATTATCATTTGCCGTTGAAGATGACGCCCTGGGGCTTCTCGCTGTTCCGCGGAGGCGCGTGAGGGCCGGCATGCGCATTGCTTGTCCTTGCCCGACCATCCAAAGGGGGAGGACGTCATGATCGCGCGCAGACAGGTATTGGGCATGGCAGCGGCCGCATCGCTCGCGGGCAAGGCTGCATGGGCACAGGCGGCGTGGCCGAGCCGGTCGGTCAAGCTGGTCGTCACCTTCCCGCCGGGTGGCGCCTCGGACGCGGCGGCGCGGGTAATCTCCGGTCCGCTGTCGGAGAAGCTTGGCCAGACCGTGATCGTCGACAACAGGCCCGGCGGCGGCACGACCATCGGCGCCAACGTGGTGCTGCAGGCCAAGGACGACTTCCACACGCTGATGCTCAGCAACAGCGCGCCGATCTCGATCGCACCCTATCTGTTCGACAAGCCGCCCTACGATCCGATCAAGGATTTCGCGCACGTCGTCTATATCGGCTCGGTCGCGAACGCCTTCGTCGTTCGCCCCGCCGTGCCGGCCAAGACGATGCCGGAGCTGATCGCCTGGATCAAAGGCCAGGGCAAGCCGGTGCCGTTCGGCTCGGGCGGCCAAGGCTCGATCGGCCATATCATCGGCGAGATGTTCAAGGCCGAACTCGGGCTGAACATGGAGCACATCGGCTATCGCGGCGCCGCGCCGATGTTCCAGGACATGATGGCCGGCCAGCTCGACTTCGCCGTGGTCACGCTCACCGAAGTGCTGCCGCTGGCCAAGGACGGCAAGCTGCGCATGATCGCGCTGACCTCGACGCAGAAGGCGCCCAGCGCGCCCGACGTGCCGACGGTGCTCGAGCTGGGCTACCCCAAGCTGGTGGCCGAGAACTTCGTCGGCATCTCCGCGCCCGCGGGTTTCCCCGCCGAGGCGCAGGCCAGGCTGCACAAGGCGGCGGGCGAGGTCCTGGCCGACGCCAAGATCATCGAGCGCCTGGGCGATCTCGGCTTCGTCACCAAGGCGATGAGCCCGGCCGAATTCACGGCCTTCGTCGCCGGCCAGGTGCAGACGTTCCAGGCTCCGGTGAAGGCGTCGGGCGCCAAACTGTGAGCTGACGTGCTATCAGTCGCCGCATGACGATCGAGCGCGTCGA
>CAYNOF010000521.1:0-11489 GCA_964398335.1 uncultured Rhizobiaceae bacterium | reverse complement strand
CGATCGGATCGATCTCGTAGGCGATGCCCTTGAGCTCGAGGCACACCAGCACCTTGCGCACATAGGGCGAGAGGTAGTTGCCGACGACCAGCAAGCAGGTCACACGAGATTGATCCGGCAGCCGCAGACCTCGACCTGCGAATCGCCCAGCCGCTTGCCGCGCTTCTCTGCCGCCGCCAGCGCGCGCGCCTTGTCGGCCGCCTTCACGTCGTAGGCCGAGACGCCCGGTCCGCGGCCGTCGGCCGCCGCGACGAAGCGGATCTCGCCGCCGTCGATCGCGATCACCCGGGCGTCGCCACGTTGCGTCACCGGCTTCGCCAGGATGCGCGACCAGGTCGCCGCCGCGCCGGCCGGATCACTGTGCTGGATCTCGACGCCGGCCAGGCCCTTGGTGACGTCGCTGCGCTCGTGCTTTGTCCAGCCGCTGCTGGCCGGCGGCCAGAACTTCGCCGCGTCGGCGCCGGCCGGCGCCTGCACCGAGTCGATCGACAGCAGCACGCCCGACGTGTCGCTGGGATGGAAGTGGGTATAGCGGTACTCGGGCAGGTTCTTCTGCTCGACGGCGCGCACGCCCATGGCGGTGATGCGCTCGCGGTGCGGGATCGCGTCGGGCACCTGCAGGATCACCATGTAGCCGCCGTCGCCGTTGCGGCGGTCGAGGTAGCGGCCGGCCGAGGTGCCGTCGCGCGTCGGCGAGACGATCTCGAGGAAATCGATGCCGGTGGGGCAGACGACGTTGGCGAGGCCCCACTTGCCCACGCTCGGGTCGCGATAGGCGACCTCGATGCCGAGGATGTCGCAGAGCTCGGCGGCGCTCTTCTCGAGATCGCGCGCGACAAACACGCCCTGACGGAAGCGCATCGTTCCCTCCACTGCTTGCGGTCAGCGACCCTTGAACACCGGCTTGCGTTTCTCGACGAAGGCGCGCGCGGCTTCCTTGTGGTCCTCAGTGTCGCGCGCACGGGTCAGGCGCCAGGCCTCGCCTTCGAGCGCCTCGACCAGCGTGCCCTCCTCGGCGATCTTCATGTTGCCCTTCATCAGCGCATGCGCCACGCGCGGCCCCGATGCCAGCTTCTTGCAGAAGGCCATGGTCTCGGCCTCGAGCTGGGCATCGTCGACGACGCGGTTGGCGAGACCCAGCGCCTCGATCTGCGTGCTGTCGAGGATGTCGGCGGTGAAGTAGAGCTCGCGCGCCTTGGCCGTGCCGATCAGGCGATGCAGGAAGTAATGGCCGCCGAAATCACCCGAGAAGCCGACCTTGGCGAAGGCTGTCGTCATGCGCGCCGAGCGGCCGACGAAGCGCATGTCGCAGGCCAGCGCGATCGACAGGCCGGCGCCCGCCGCCACGCCGTTGACCATGGCGACGGTGGGCAGCGGCATCTCGTGCAGCAGGCGCGAGACTTCCATGCGGCTGCGCAGGTCGTTGACCTTGGCCTCGAAGCTGCCAAGGTTCTTGCTGCCGCCGGCCATTGCCTTGACGTCGCCGCCGCTGCAGAAGGCGCGCGGGCCGGTGCCGGTGACCATGATGCAGCCGACATCGTCGTTGTCGATGGCGTTGCGCAGCGCCTCGAGCATCAGCGTGGTCATCTCCGACGTCAGCGCGTTCATCGCCTCGGGCCGGTTCATGGTCATCACGAGGACGCCGTCCTCGTTGCGCGTGAGAAGATCGGGCATGGTGCCTTCCTGGGAGCGCCGGCGTCCCGCCGGCATCATCGTTGCAACAACAAAGGGAAGAGCCGGCCGGACGCCGGCGCTCCCATCAACGGCCCTTGAACTGCGGCTGGCGCTTCTCGACGAAGGCGCGGGCGGCTTCCTTGTGGTCCTCGGTCTCGCCGGTGCGGATCATGCGCGCCGCCTCGCTGTCGAGCGCGGCGGAGAGCGAGCCCTCCTCGGCGACCTTCATGTTGTGCTTCACATGCCACCAGGCGACGCGCGGACCGGCCGCGAGCTTCTTGGCGAAGCTCATGCACTCCGCCTCCAGCTTGTCGTCGTCGACGATCCAGTTGGCGAGGCCGAGCTTCTCGATCTTGTCGGCGCCCAGGATCTCGGCGGTGAAGTAGAGCTCGCGCGCCTTGGCGGTGCCGACCAGCTTGTGCAGGAAGTAGTGCGAGCCGAAATCGCCCGAGAAGCCGACCTTGGCAAAGGCGGTGGTCATGCGCGCGCTCTTGGCCGCGAAGCGCATGTCGCAGGCCAGCGCGATCGACAGGCCGGCGCCGGCGGCCACGCCGTTGACCATGGCGATGGTGGGCTTGGGCATCTCGTGCAGGATCTCCGAGACCTCCATGCGCGAGCGCAGATGCGCCACCTTCTCCTCGTGGCTCTGCTCGCGGTTGCTGCCCGCGGCCATCGATTTGACGTCGCCGCCGGCGAAGAACGCCTTGTTGCCGGCGCCGCGCACCACGACGCAGCCGACCTTGGGATCGGCGGCCAGACGCGGCAGCGCGTCGAGCAGGCCGCCCATGATCGCGCCCGACAGCGCGTTCATCGCCTCCGGCCGGTTCATGGTCAGCGTGGCGACGCCATCCTCGATCGTCTCGATCAGCTCGGACATTCTTCCCTCCGGAATTCGATGCCGCGCATCGTCCCCGATGGCCCGCTGGGTGGCAACGCCTATCGCACCTCGCCTGTCGAAACGACGATGCTTGCTCCCTCACCGCACCGCGTCGACACTCGCCGCCCAGCGGAGGACATCATCATGCAGAGCTACGAGACCTTGCTGACCGAGATCGAGGATGGCGTGCTGACCATCACTTTGAACCGGCCGGACAAGCTCAACGCCTTCAACCCGCCGATGTCGCGCGACATGCTCGACATCTTCGGCCGCATCAACGAAGACGATTCCATCCGCGCGGTGATCGTGACCGGTGCCGGCCGCGCCTTCTGCGCCGGCGCCGACATCTCCGGCGGCAGCACCAGCTTCCAGGTCTGGGGCGAAGGCCGCGAGAAGCCGCAGCAGCGCCGCCAGGGCGATTCGATCACCACGGCGATCGCCGGATCGCTCAAGCCGGTGATCGCCGCGATCAACGGCGCGGCGGTCGGCGTCGGCATCACCATGTGCCTGCCGATGGACATCCGCCTGATGTCGAGCGCGGCGCGCATCGGCTTCGTCTTCAACAAGCGCGGCATGGTGATGGAGGCCGGCAGCTCGTGGTACCTGCCGCGGCTCGTCGGCATGCAGCGGGCGCAGGAATGGGTGATGTCGGCCGAGATCTTCGGCGCCGAGGAGGCGCTGAAGGGCGGCCTCGTGCGCTCGGTTCACGCGCCCGAGGAACTGCTGCCGGCGGCCAAGGCGCTGGCGCGCAAGTTCGCCACCGACACCTCGCCGGTGGCCGCGGCGATGAACCGCCAGCTGATGTGGAGCATGCTGGGCGCGCAGGATCCGCAGGACGCGCTGGGCATCGACATCGCCTGCATCGCCCATATGGCCAAGGGCGACGCGCAGGAAGGCGTGCGCTCCTTCATGGAGAAGCGCCCACCGGCCTTCCCGATGAAGCCGAGCAAGGACATGCCGCCCTTCGGGCCATGGCACAAGGCGGACTGAGAGAGGCTGATCCCGAGGGGGCCTGGAAACGCGATAGGATGCAGCCCTGAAAGCATAGCGGAGCGCATCATGCTCGATCATGTGAGTCTCGGCGTCACCGACATCGAACGGTCGAAGGCGTTCTATGACCGCGCGTTGCGGCCGCTCGGTGTCGAGCGTCTGTACGCCGAGGGCGAAGCCGCCGCCGGATACGGTGTCCATCCCAAGGCGTTCTTCTGGATCGGCCAGCGCGCCGGCGTGCAGAGCGGCACCCACATCGCGTTCTTCGCGCCGGACAGGGCGGTGGTCGACCGCTTCTACGCCGAGGCGATGGCGGCCGGCGGTCGCGACAACGGCGCCCCCGGGCTGCGGCCGCGCTATCACGCCAACTACTATGGCGCCTTCGTCCTCGATCCCGATGGCCACAATATCGAGGCCGTGTGCCGCATCTCGCCGGCGACACCGTCGACATAGTCTGTCACCTGTCGCCGCGTTGACAGGGCCGGATCGCCTCTCCATGGTGGGGACGCTGCTGTAGGGCGCAACGGCATGACGCCGGAGGGGCAATGCCCACCTACTCACCCGTCCCATCATGCGCCCATGCCGAATCTCGAAAACCTCCGCAAGCAAGCCAAGCTCTACCTGCGTTGGCACCGCGACGGCCACTACACCGTCGCGGCACAGATCCGGGCCGTGCTGCCGCGCTTTCGCGATCTCGACGATCGCGCCGTGCTGGCACACAGCTTCCGGCTGGCCGACGCCCAGGAGATGGTCGCGCGGCAGCACGGGTTCGAGAGCTGGCAGGCGCTCATATCAGGAGTGCATGCCGTGACCGACAAGACAGCCGCCCCGCCTGCGGCACCGGTTCTGCAGGCCGCCGAACCCAACCTCGTGGTTCGTGACTTCGCCGCCAGCCGGACCTTCTTCACCGACAAGCTCGGCTTCGAGACCGTCTTCGCCTATGGCGAGCCGCCGTTCTATGGCCAGTTCCGACGCGGCGCCGCGCTGGTCAACCTGCGCCTCGTCTGCGATCCGGTCTTCGTCGAGGGTATCCGCGAGCGCGAGGAGATCCTCGGCGCGTCGTTCACCGTCGGCACGACGGCCGACATCAAGGCGCTGTTCCTCGAGTTCCAGGCGGCCGGCGTCGACTTCTTCCAGGCACTGCGGCAGGAGCCATGGGGTGCCCGCACCTTCATCGTGCGCGACCTCGATGGCAACCTGCTGCTGTTCGCCGGCCCGGCAACGTAACACGCTAGCCGCGGCGCAGGGACGACACCAACGCGCGCGCGATCGCTGCCGGCGGCTGGTCGCCGGCGCTGTACCATGTCGGCGTCCAGTTGAGCGCACCCAGGACATGAAGGCGCAGCAGCCGGCGGTCCGTGCCGGCCGGCAGCGGCAGGACGTCCAGGATCCCGACGAAAAGCGCCTCGTACGCGTCGCGCCGCGTGACCAGCCGCCGCCGCAAGGCGGGCGGCAGGCGCGACAGGTCCGCCGTCATCACGCGGGCAAAGGCGTTCTCGGCCAGCAGCTCCTGCAGATGCGCGATACAGGCCGCCTCCAGCCGGTCCCAGGGCGCCCGGGCGCCGTCGATGGCATTGCGGACCGCCTCGGTGATCTGCGTCACGCCGCGTGCGTAAACCGCGGCGATCAGATCCTCCTTCGAGGGGAAGTGATAGTACATCGAGCCGGCGATCATGCCGACCTCGCCGGCGATATCGCGCATCGACGTCGCCTCGAAACCACCCTGGGCGAACAGGCGGGCGGCCGCACGCAGCAGCTCGTCCCGGCGATTGTCGACATGAATTGTCGCGCTACGCGCCATGGCCGCACCCTATACCAAACACTTGTTTGGTAAAAGCGCCGGCGTTAGCATCGCCGCATGACCTACGTCTTCGACCTCGGCCGCGCCGCGACCAACGCCGATCCGTTTCCCGAGTTCGCGCGCCTGCGCGAGCGGGATCCGGTGCATTGGTCGCCGGCGATGAAGGCGTGGATCGTCACCCGCTACGAGGACGTCAGGCGCATCGCGCTCAACAACAAGGAGATCTCGGCCGACCGCCTGACGCCGTTCTTCAAGACCAATCCCGAGTACCAGCGCGGCGGCATCGAGAGCCTGGCGCGCTATCTCAACCACTGGATGGTGTTCAAGGACCCGCCGGACCACACGCGCCTGCGCCGGCTGTTCAACAAGGTCTTCACGCCGACCGCCGTCGAGAATCTGCGGCCCAACATCGAGAGCATCGTGGCCCATCTGCTCGACGGCATGGCGGCGAAGGCGAAGCGCGGCGAGCCGGTCGACTACATCGCCGACTTCGCCTATCCGCTGCCGGCCAGCGTGATCATGGACATGCTGGGCGTGCCGCGCGCCGACCTGCAGCGCGTCAAGGTGTGGTCCGACGACATTGCCCTCTTCATCGGCACCGCGCAGGTCGCCGGCAACAAATACCTGCGTGCCGAGGAAGGCGCCCGGCTGATGGCGGCCTATTTCCGCGGCCTGGTCGAGGCGCGCACCGCCCGGCCCACCGGCGACATGCTGAGCCAGCTGGTGCTGGCGCGCGACGAGAAGGATGCGCTGACCACCGACGAGGTGATCGGCACGGCGATCCTGCTGCTCTTCGCCGGCCACGAGACCACGACCAACCTGATCGGCAACGGCTTCCTCTACACCATGCGCTTCCGCGACCAGTGGGAGCGGCTGCGGGCCGATCCGTCGTTGGCTCAGAGCGCCGTCGAGGAATGGCTGCGCTACGACGGCCCGTCGGGTGCGCTGGCGCGTGTCGCGTCGGGCGACATCGAGTTCGGCGGCCGGCTGATCAGGGGCGGCCAGCGCGTCTTCGCCTTCATGAACGCCGC
The DNA here is from genome assembly GCA_964398335.1 of uncultured Rhizobiaceae bacterium. Taxonomy (GTDB): domain Bacteria; phylum Pseudomonadota; class Alphaproteobacteria; order Reyranellales; family Reyranellaceae; genus JAFAZJ01. The sequence goes on along the minus strand of CAYNOF010000521.1, from coordinate 5,116 downwards.
CAACCGCGATCCGCAGGCCTTCGCCGAGGCCGAGCGCTTCGACATCGGCCGCGATCCCAACCCGCATCTCACCTTCGGCCACGGCATCCATTTCTGCCTCGGCGCGCCCTTGGCGCGGCTCGAGGCGCAGATCGCCGCCATCCGCCTGGCCGAACGCTATCCCGATATCCGCCTGAGCGGCGGTGCGCCCGACTGGCACGACTCGCTGATCCTGCGCGGCGTGAAGGCGCTGCCGGTCGCGCTGGCGTGAGGCGGCTCACCCGCCGCCGGCGATGAACTCGAACGGCCGCTGGCGGTGCAGCAGGACCCACTGGGCGTGCTCGGCCAGGGCCTCGCGCGCCAGGCGGGTCACGATCTCCTGGCGGATCGCAGGATCGGCGAGGCCGGATTGCAGCGCCGCGACGGCGGGCTCGAACAGCGCGGCGATGCGCTCGTACTGGCGCTCCTGCGCCTCCCAGCCCATGCGGTGGGCGAAGCTGAACAGGCTCGCCCCGATCGCCGGCAGCAGCGGCATCAGGATCAGCGCCCATTCATGGGCGGTCTCGTGCGTATCCACCAGGTCATGGTGATCGACGAGGTTCAACAGCAGCACGATGGCGGCGAGGACAACGCCTGCGGCGATCGCGCCGCGCGCCCAGCCATGGATGGCCTTCAAACGACGCCGGTCGCGCGTCTTCGCGGCGCGATAGAAATCGTGCTGCGCCAGCACCCAGTCCTTCACCACGAAATCCACCCTGTCGGCGCGCGCCGCGCCGGCATCCGTGCCATAGGCCACGCACGCCTCGACGCGCAGGGCCTGGCGCACCCATTCGACCTCGGCGGCCAGGTTGACGGAGTAGCCGGCGAAGGGATCGTCCGGCAGCTCGCCCGCGCGCCAGAAGAACAGCACCCGCAGGGCTTCCGCCATCGCCCGGCAGTCGAGGAAGCGGCTGTGTCGCTCGCTGCGCTCGAAGTGGCGAAACATGAGCCAGGCGCAGGCCATGGTCGCGAGGTAGCCGGCCAGCGCCAGCCAGTGATGGTGGGTGCCGTGCGCGTACAGGCTGAAGGCCACCACCGCCAGCAGGCCCAGGCCGTAGAGCAGGCGCCACGCGTCGCGCACGCGGCGCTGGTTCTCGATGGCCAGCGCATCGGCCATGGCGAAGAGCCGCGCCAGTCTCTCGAGCGTCGGCGGGCTGCCCGCCGGCAGGTCCGCGCTGTGCAGCGAGGCGCGGCTTTGCGCGATCGCTTCAGGGACGCGCGCCTGCAGCTCGGCGGCGTCCCGGTTGAAGCGGCGCGTCAGCGTCGAGACCGCCTGCAGCCGACGCCAGCCCGGCTCGCTCGCGGCGGGCCAGCGCGTGGTCACCTCGCCGGGCGTCGCCGCACCGACACGCGGTGTGTGGATATGCACGACGACGCCGCGCTGCACTTCGGGACGATCCGGCCGGGCCGCCGCGCCGATTCCCTCGTCGCCGGTGCGCTTGATCCGCACGATGTCCCAGGTGCCGCCGGGCTTGCCGGTATCCTGCCCGTCCCACAGCGCCAGCAGCAGGTGACAGTCGCGCGCCACGTAAGCCCCGGCGCGCCGGTACGCCGCGTCGCGTCCCGCCCGCGTCGTGACGTCCTCGCCCCGTGGCTGTGCCAGCGCGTAGTGGCTCTCGGCGCGCGCCAGCAGCGCGCGGAACTGGGCGCGCGAGGCCTCGTCGGCGAAATCCTTCTCGTACTCCTCGGCCGGCAGCGGCAACGGCGCGACCAGCCGGTGCCCGCGCTCCAGCGCGATCTCGGCCACCAGTCGGTCGGCGCCCTCGGCCAGCGAGGACAGCACGAGGATGCGCAGGCCGAGCTCCTGCTCGAGGCGCTCGAAGGCACGCACCACCTGGATGCGCAGCGAGGGCAGCGCCTGAGGATGCGGATTGCGGTGGCCGGTCACGCCAACCGCCAGGACGAGCGGGTCGGCGGGCGCGTCGGTCGGGTCTGTCATCGGATGTCCGGCTGCGGCTGCTCAGGCGAGGCCGCAGTGTAGTGGAATCAGGTTCCGCCGCCCACGGCCCTGAATCCGGGGTCGACCAAAAGCCCGCGCACCGGCTGGACGAAAGCGCGCTGGATCAGCTCCCTGGACACGCCCGGCGTCGACGTGTCGATGGCCACGAAGCCGGTCCGGCCCGTGGTGCAGGCCGTCGCCTTGGTCTTGTCGGAATAGATCTGCCATTCGACGACGAGGCTGGCCTCACCGGTGCCGCGATAACCGTCGCCGTCCGGCTGGTCGCCGCCGCCTCGGTGATCCTGACGTCGGGGTCGGCCGTTCGATCGATCGTCTGAGGTGTCGCGCAGGGGCCCAACACCAGCGCGGCAGCGGCGCCGACTTGCCAACGCCGCACAATCGCCGGGGTCAGCGACCCTTGAAGGCGGGCGCGCGCTTTTCCATGAAGGCGGCGATGCCCTCCTTGAAGTCCTGCGTGCCGAACAGCGGCAGCAGCTGCAGGAAGACGTGGTGCACGTGCTCGCCGAAGGGCTCGTTCCAGGCCATGCGCATCATGCGCTTGGCCGCCTGCACCGCGAGCGGCGCGTTGGCGGCGATCTCCGTGGCGATGGCGCGCGCCACGCCCATCACCTCGCCCGCCGGCACGACCTGCGAGACCAGGCCGAGTTCGAGGCTCTGCTCGGCGCTGAGCGTACGGCCGGTGAAGATCAGCTCGGCGGCCTTGGACCAGCCGATCAGGCGCGGCAGGTACCAGGTGCCGCCCGATTCCGGCAGCACGCCGCGCTTGGCGAAGGAGGCCGCCAGTTTGGCCGTGCTCGCCATGATGCGGATGTCGGCACCCAGCGCGAGATCGAGCCCGTAGCCGGCGGCCGAGCCGTTGAGCGCGCAGATCACCGGCTTGTCGAGATTGTGCAGCACGGTGGGCGGCGTGTCGCGCAGATCGATGGTGGTGCGCACGGCGTCGCTGCCGGTGCCGATGCTGTCGCTGCCGCTCCTCTGCGCCTCCAGGTTCAGGCCGGCGCAGAAGGCGCGATCGCCCGCGGCGGTGAGGATGATCGCCCGCACCGCCGGATCGGCCTGGGCGTCGAGCAACGCCATCGACAGCGCCTCGAGCATCGGCCGCGAGATGGTGTTCATGCGCGATGGCGCATTCAGCGTGATTGTCGCGATTGCTCCATCGATTGTGTGGAGCACCTCGTCGGCGGCGGACGCAGGTCTGGTTGCGGTGCTGGACATGGCGACTCCTCGCGGGTCCGGCTATTGTTCGCCGCCGGCAGGGCCCGTTCAATGCCGGCCCGTACGACTGACCGCAGATCGGAACCCTTGCAATGTCCAACCGCTTCATCGACCTCTACAGCGACACCAAGACCAAGCCGACGCCTGGCATGCGCAAGGCGATGGCCGAGGCCGAGGTCGGCGACGAGCAGAAATTCGAGGACCCCACCGTCAACCGCCTGCGCGAAAAGGTCTGCGCGCTGCTCGGCAAGGAGGACTCGGTGTTCCTGCCCTCGGGCACGATGGCCAACCAGATCGCGATCCGCGTGCACTGCCGGCCCGGCGAGGAGATCATCTGCGACCGCACCGCGCACATCATCACCTCGGAGGGCGGCGGGCCGGGCGCGAACTCCGGCGTGATGTTCCATCCGCTCGACGGTCCCAACGGCGTCTATACCGCGGCGATGGCCGAGGCGGCGATCAAGGATCCCAACAACCGCTATTCGCCGCTCAGCCGCCTGCTGGAGATCGAGCAGACCTCGAACAAGGGCGGCGGCTCGCTGTGGCCGCTGGAGACCATCCAGGCGGTCGGCGAGGTGGCGAAGCGGCGCGGGCTGAAGCTGCACATGGATGGCGCGCGCCTGCCCAATGCCTGCGTCAAGAGCGGCATCAAGGCGTCGGCCTACGCCGCGCCGTGCGACTCGCTGTGGCTCGACTTCACCAAGGGCCTGGGCGCGCCGGTCGGCGCCGTGCTCGCGGGCTCCAAGGAGTTCATCCACCAGGCGTGGCGCGTGAAGCAGCAGCTCGGCGGCTCGATGCGCCAGTCCGGCATCATCGCCGCCGCCGGCCTCTACGCGCTCGACCATCACTGGGACCGGCTGGCCGAGGACCACGCCAACGCGCGCAAGCTCAGCGAGGGCCTGGCCAACATCAAGGGCATCGAGATCGATCCCGATGCGATGCCCACCAACCTGGTGTTCTTCGACGTCACCAAGCCGGGCTGGACGGCGCCCAGGCTGATGGCGGCGATGAAGGAGCAGGGCGTGGGCATCGGTGCCTTCGGGCCCACGACCGTGCGCGTCGTCACCCATCTCGACGTGACGTCGGAGGACATCGACACGGCGCTCAAGAGCTTCAGCAAGGTGCTGGCGGCCTGAAGAAGGCGTCATGCCCTACGACACGCTTCCGGGACTCGGCCAGCCGCTGCGGCGGCTGGAAGACCCGCGCCTGCTGACCGGCGGCGGCCGCTACACCGTCAACGTCGCCGCACCCGGCGCACTGCATGCGGTGTTCGTGCGTTCGCCGTACGCGCACGCGCGCATCAACGGCGCCGACACGAGCGCAGCGAAGGCATCGCCGGGCGTGCGCGCCGTCTTCACCGGCGCGGACATCGCGGCCGCGGGGCTGGGCCACAACCCGTCGGTGGTCGAGATCAAGGGCGTCGATGGCAAGCGCCACATCGAGCCGCCGCGCCTGCCGATCACGCCGGACAAGGCGCGCCATGTCGGCGAGATCGTCGCCATGGTGGTGGCCGATACGCTGGATCAGGCGCGCGACGGCGCCGAGCTGGTCGAGATCGACTACGAGGCGCTCGACGCCGTGATCGCCGGCGACGACGCACTGAGGCCCGGCGCACCCGTCGTGCATGACGAGGCGCCCGGCAACCTGCTGTGCGACTGGCGGCGCGGCGACGAAACCGCCACCACTGCCGCCTTCGCCAAGGCAGCGCATGTCGTGCGCGTCGAGCAGCGCGGCAACCGCATCCTCGCCAGTTACCTCGAGACGCGCGCGGCGTTGGCGCGCTTCGACCCGGCCAGCGGCGTGATCACCCTGGTGACGCCGTCGCAGGGCGTGCATCTCCTGCAGCGCATCATCGCCGGCATCCTGAACATTCCGCGCGAGCGCCTGCGCGTGATGACCCACGATGTCGGCGGCGGATTCGGC
>CAYNOF010000520.1:0-1085 GCA_964398335.1 uncultured Rhizobiaceae bacterium | reverse complement strand
TTCGCCTTCATTCTCGGCGTGGTGCCGCTGCTCATCGCCTCCGGTGCAGGGGAAAAAGGACGCCACTCGGTGGGCACCACCGTGTTCGGCGGCATGATCATGTCGACCATCCTGAACTTGTTCTTCATTCCCGTGCTGTACCTGATCATTGAAGGCTGGCGCGAGCGCGGCCACAAGGCACCGGCGGTGGAAGAGCACGAATGATACTCTGTCCCGCAGGGTGACAGACATGGGCGATCAGGCCGGGCCGGACGAAACTACAGACCGCGCAGTTCTGGTCTTACGGGAAACCGACATTCGCGAGCTGCTCGACCCTTCCGCCTGCATCCAGGCGGTGGAGCGGGCGTTCTCCGCTTACTCGGGCGGGCAGGCAGAATTGCCCGCCGTCATTCATCTCGACGTCCCCGAGCAGCGCGGGGAAATCCACATTAAAGCCGGCCATCTGCACCACGGTCCTTATTACGCCGTGAAGATGGTCTCGGGATTTCCTGGCAACCCCGGATTGGGACGGCCCGCCAACGACGGTATGGTGGTGGTGTTCGAGGCCCGCACCGGCGCGCCCGCCGCCTTCCTGCTCGACAACGGATTCATCACCGACCTGCGCACCGGCGCCGCCGGCGCGGTGGCGGCAAAATATCTTGCGCCGGAGAAAATCTCCACCATCGCCATCCTTGGCACCGGCGGACAGGCGCGTCATCAAGTGGAAATGTTGGCGCGGGTACGCCGGTTTCAGGAAGTCCGCATCTGGGGGCGGGATGCCGGCAAGGCGTGGGCCTGCGCGGAGGAATTGAGCCGGCGTCCAGGCATCTCGGCCTGCAATTTTGCCGTCGCCGACACGGCGCGGGAAGCTGTGGCCCCCGCCGACCTGGTGATTACCGTGACCGCCAGCCGCACGCCGCTGCTGCAAGCGGACTGGCTACGCTCCAATGCCACCGTGATCGCGGTTGGTTCGGACGGGCCGGACAAGCAGGAACTGGATGTCGCAGTCCTGGGGCGCGCAGACAAGATTGTGGCCGACAGCATCGCGCAATGCCTGCGCATTGGCGAAATTCATCACGCGGTCGAGCAGGGCGCAATTTCTCAGG
>CAYNOF010000519.1:0-8110 GCA_964398335.1 uncultured Rhizobiaceae bacterium | reverse complement strand
GACGGCACGATCAGGCAGGGATCGGCCAGCCCGTGCAGTTCGCCACCATCGCCGCCGCCCAGCGCCACCGGGATCAGTCCCTGGCTGCGCGCCTGTGCGAGGCCCTGCAGCACGTTGCGGCTGCGGCCCGAGGTCGAGATGCCCAGGGCGACGTCGCCGGGCTGGCCCAGCGCCTCGATCTGGCGCGCGAAGACGCGCTCGAAGCCGAGATCGTTGCCGACGGCGGTGAGCGTGGCGCCTTCGGTCGTCAGCGCCATCGCCGGCAGCGCGCGGCGATCGCCGCGATAGCGCACCGAGAATTCCGTGGCGATGTGCTGCGCGTCGGCGGCGCTGCCGCCATTGCCGAAGATCATCAGCTTGTGGCCGTCGGCGAAGGCGCAAGCACAGACCTCGACCAGCCGCACGAAATCCGCGCGCAGCGCACGCCTGGTCTCGGCGGCGACGGCAAGATGCTCGTCGAGCTCGCCGGCCCAATAGGCGTCGAGGGATCGCAGGCGCTGGCTGAGGGTTGCGTAGGCGTCGTCAGGCACGGGCGCGATTGTGAATCAAAGCCGGCACGGGGGCTACCACTTCAGCGCCGCGGTCATGCCGTTGCAATGGCGTTTCCCGGCGCACGGAGTCTAGGATGGCAGCACATGTCCGAATGGAATATCGGCGAGGGAGAAGCGCGGTGAGCCTGTCCGGTGGCATCGCGTCTGCACGGCGTCGATACCGTTTGGCCGCGTTACGCGACAGCTGGATCGGCGTCGCCAGCGACGCGGCGCTGGAGCCCTTCCATCGCCGCTTCTTCGCCCTGTGGCCGATGATCGAGGGCGACGGCATGCCGCCCGACATCGTCATCACCGCGATCGGCGCCGACATCGACGCCTACGAGCTGCGCCACCCCGCTCTGCCGGATGGCGCGATGCGCGTCGGCAGTCCCGAGGAGGCCGCCAACCAGATCGTGCCGCTGCTGGTGGCCGAAGTCATCGAACGCTCGGCCGGCCTGGTGTCGCTGCATGCCGGCGCGGCACGGGTCGGCGACGGGCTGATCGTGCTGCCCGGCGATTCGATGAGCGGCAAGAGCACGCTCTCGCTGCAGCTCGCCGCGCGCGGCGCGCGCTTCGTCGGCGACGATCGCCTGCTGGTCGGCGACGGCACCGCCTTGGGCGGCGAAGGCGGGCCGGTCGGCGTGGCGCTGGGCCTGACGCCGCGCGTGCGCCTGCCGGTCCATCCCGCCGCCGGCGCCGACTACATCGCTTTCGTCGAGCGGCACATGGCCGTCGAGCACCGCGACGAGGACGGCATCGCCACCATCGCCACGATCGACCCCGAAGCCATCGGCGGCGCGCCGTTCGGCGAGGCGGCACCGCTGTCGGCCATCGTCGTGCCGCGCCGCGTCGAGGGCGACGACAGCGTGCTCGACCTGCGGCCGCTGCCGCGCGGCCAGGCGACGCTGGCGCTGCTGCACCAGGCGGCGACACCGGCGGTCGACGCCACCGAGCTGGTGGGCATGATGGGCGCGCTGGCAGCCGGCGTGCCGTGCTGGTCGCTGGCCTATGGCTCCAGCGCGCGCGCCGCGGACCGCCTGATGCGCCCGCTTGGCGGTTGACCCCGGGCGGCGCACGCCCGACAACGCAGCATGGCCCTGCTGCAGCGCAATCCCGATGTCACCGTCACGACCATGGAGGACGGCACCTTCGTCGTCGATCCGGCGACACAGGCGATCTTCTATCTCGACACCCTGGCCGGCGGCGTGTGGACGGCGCTCGCCGAGCCGATGAGCGCACCCGACCTCGAAGCGCTGCTGCTCGATGCCTTTCCGGATCTGCCGCGCGAGACCGTCAGCACCGACCTCGCGGCCCTGCTGCGGACCATGACCGAGCGCGGCCTGCTGCTCACGACGGGCTGAGCCTGGCCTCCGGCGGGATGCCGTCGCCGCGCCGCAGCAGGCCACGCAGCCGGCGCAGGTTGAGCGCCACGAAGGTCGACGGCTCGCGCGCCAGCAAAGCCTCGCGCGCCAGGAGGGCGGCGTTGCCCGGATCACGCGGGAACATCGCCAGCCAATCCGCCAGCATGCGCGCGAAGGCGTGACCGCAGAGGCCCGTGGGCCGCCGCGACAGGGCCTGCGGCACCAGCGCCTGCGGCAGGCCCAGCGCCACCAGCAGCGCCAGGGACACGTTCATCGCCGGCATCAGCGCCGCGCGGCGGCCGCGCCGCTCGATCTCCTGCCAGTCGAGGCCGCCGTGATGGCGCGCCAGCAGGCGCGACAGATCGATCAGCTTCGACAGCGTCGGCGCGAAGAAGCGATCCTTGGCGATGTTGGAGATGGCGATCAGGAACGAATGCTCCGGCGACGGGGCGGCGAAGATGCCGTGCGCATAGGCGACGCGGCGAGCCGCCTTGCGCACGTCGTCGGCCGGCAGGCCGGCGTGCAGCGGCCAGGAATCGGCCTCGACATGCAGGTCGATGTTGCACAGCCCGTCGGGCGAGAAGAACGGCACGAAGCTGGCGTCCGAGACGAAGCCCCAGCGGCGGCGCCCATCGGCGGCAAAGGCGTAGTTGCGCTTGCCGAACAGGTCGATGACCGCCGCCAGCTTCTCGCGGCGGATCAGGACATCGAGGTCGCCGGCGATACGCGCCGCCGGGTCCGGATAAAGCGCATGGGCATGGGCGAAGCCCTTCAGGGCCACGGGCTCCAGCCCCGCCTCCACCATCAGCCGCATCGCTTCGGCCTGGGCGCCCAAGGTCAGGCGGGCCATCAGCAGGGCTTGATGAATCTTGGCCGGATCGAGCGGCGAGACCACGTCAGGCGTGATCAGTGGCTCCAGAAGACTCGCCACCCAGGCGGGCGACAGGCGGCGCGCCAGACGTTGCGCCAGGACCGACACGGCGTCGGCGGGCGGCGGCGACGCGGGCGGCTGGCCGGTCAGCAGCACCGCCCAAAGCGGCCGCGCGGCAGCCTCGATGCCCTCCATCCGCTCCATCCCGGACCATCCCGACGCGGCCGGGCGCCCCAACCAAATGACGCGCCATTGCCCGTATGTTAGAGTGGCAGCTTAACATACTGACGCCACCGGAGCGGGTTCCGACCCGAGATGTCCAACCTCGTCTTCTGGCTGCTGATCGCAACGGTGGCGATCGCACCCCTGCCTTTCGCCTCGAACCGGCCATTGCCCTGGAGCGTGCTGTCGGCGCTCGTTGCGCTGATGCTGGTGCTGTGGGGCATCGGCCGCGTCCGCGCCGTCCTGGGCCGCGGCGCCGCGGTCATGATGCCCTCCTCGGCCTCGACCGACGGCCCGGCCGCACCGACGCCCGCGGCCGTGCTGATCGATCGCCTCGCGCTGGCCTTCGCACTGGTCTTCGGCGTGCTGATCGCCTGGTACTGGTTCCAGCTCACGCCGGCCAGCGCCGGCCTGGCGCACCCGGTCTGGGCCGAGGCGGCGCTTGCGCTGGGCGAAGCGCTGCCCGGCGCCATCGCCCTCGATCCCGGCGTCGGCGCGCACCAGGCGATGAGGCTGCTGGCCTATGGCGGCGTGTTCTTCCTCGCCTTCGTGCTCTGCCGCGACCGCCAGCGCGCCCGCTGGGCCTTCATCGTGCTGGGCACGGTCGGCCTGCTCTATGCCGCCTATGGCCTGTACGCGGTCTTCGCGGGCTACAAGACGGTGATCGGGCTGGTGCCGTCGTCCTATTCGCGCAGCGTCACCTCGACCTTCATCAACCGCAACTCCTACGCCACCTATGGCGGGCTCTGCGTCATCATCGCCATGGCGCCGCTGCTGTCGGAGTTGCGCCACATGATCCGCAGCCGCGCCTCGCTGCTGTCCATCATGCGCACCGTGTCGGAAGAAGCCACGCCGGTCTTCTATATCTCGGCCCTGGCGATCGCGACCGGCGTCATGGCCGTGATCCTCACCGGCTCGCGCGGCGGCGTCGCCAGCCTGGTGCTCGGGCTGACCGTCTTCGCGCTGGGCATGCTGGTGGCGCGCGACCTCAGCCTGCGCGCCTTCGTCGTGCTGATCGGCGTCGGCGTGCTTTGCGTCGCCGCCGTCATGATGATCAGCGGCGGCTTCCTCGCCGAGCGCGTCGCCGACGGCATGGAGAACGATGCGCGCTGGATCCTGTTCGAAACCGGCCGCCAGGCCGCCGGCGAGCGCCCGCTGACCGGACACGGCCTGGGCGGCTTCGCGGCGGCGTTCAACGGCGCCCTGCGCGCCCCGCCCGGCTTCGACGCCTATGTCGACTTCGCGCACAATTCCTATCTCGAGCTCGCGGTCGAAGGCGGCATTCCCGCCCTGCTGCTCAGCCTGGCGCTGGCCGGCCTGGCGGTCGGCATCTGCCTCACCGGCCTGTTCGCGCGCGCCCGCGGCACCAGCTTCGCGATCGCCGCGCTGGCCGGTACGGCGCTGGTCGCCGGCCATTCGATGGTCGACTTCTCGGTGCAGATGCCGGCGGTGGCCGTCACCTTCATGCTGATGCTCGGCGTCGCCGCCGCGCAATCGCTCGCCTCGGAGCGAGTCAGGCGAGAGGTCACGGTCGCCCGGGAGGAGGCGTCGCCGGAGACAGCGCGCAAGCGGCGTCGACGCCGGCGCAGCAGCACCGGCCGGCCCATCTCGGCCGACGACTCGGTCACGCCGCCGCCGGAGCTCGACCTGCCATGGACACGCGGGGGCAACGCCGCCGGTGTGTCGCGGGACTTCGCCACGCCCGCGCCGCAGGTGCCATTGGCGCAGGATCGTGCACCTGCGGCGGCCCCGGACGTCCCGCCGCGCCGCGAGACCGTGACCGTTCCCGCCGAGGCTGTTGCCGCCGCGGGCGACAGCGAGTCCTACAAGGCCGCGCTGGCCCGCTGGCAGAGCCTGCGGCAGACCACGGGCGCGCCAGGCCGTGCGATGCCCGCGCCGACGCCGCCGGACCTGCCGACGCCGCGCGACGTCTGGATCGCGCTGGGCAGGACACCGCCGGATGATCCGGCACGCACCGCGCCGCAGGACCAGCCGCCGCTGGTCGACGACACCGCGCCGCAGCCGCCGATGCCGCCGGCCTGGCCGGGCGAAGCGCGGCGGCACGGCGGCGAGCCGACGCCGCCGGACGGCGACCCGGACAAACCGCCGGACAACGTCGTGCACCTGCCGCGCTCGCGCCGGCCGTAGACCGCCAGCCGATCCTCGCGCACGATGCCGCCCGCCGACGAGGCGGGGAACATCGTGAAGATCACATCGGTCGAATCCATCCTGCTGGCCGTTCCGTACGAGGACCACGGCGGCCTCTGGCGCCTGGCCGGCGCGCACAAGCGCTTCCAGACCCTGCTGGTGCGAATCGACACCGACCAGGGCATCAGCGGCTGGGGCGAGGTCTTCACCAAGAACGGCGAGCTGGCACTGAAGGCGATCTTCGACACGCATGTGGCGCCCGCTTTGATCGGCCGAGACGCGACGCAGATCAACCTCATCAAGCGCGACCTCGAGCGGCTGCACCACAATTTCGGCCGCGTCGGCCTGGTCGCCTTCTGCGTCTCCGCCGTCGATCTCGCGCTGTGGGACATCCTCGGCAAGGCCGCCGGCCTGCCGCTCTATCGCCTGCTCGGCGGCAGCGCGCGCCACGAGCTGCCGCTCTACGCCAGCATGGTGCGCTACGGCTCCGGCCCCGCCGCGGCCAAGGCCTGCGAGCGCCTGGCGCGCGAAGGCTACGGCGCGCTGAAGCTGCACGAGGTGCTGGTCGAGACCGTGGGCGCCTCGCGCGCGGCGATCGGGCCCGACGTGAAGCTGATGCTCGACACCAACTGCCCGTGGACCCTGGCCGAGGCCAAGCGCAACGCCAGGCTGATGGAACCGCACGATCTGCTGTGGCTGGAAGAGCCGACCTGGCCGCCGGAGAACGTGCACGCGCTGGCCGAGCTGCGCCGCTCGACCACCATCCCCATCGCTGCCGGTGAGAACGCCGGCAGCCTCGCCGACTACCGCACCATGTTCGAGGCCGGTGCCGTCGACATCGTGCAACCCGACATCGCCAAGGCGCACGGCCTTTCCGAAGCCATCCGCATCGCCGCACTCGCCGATGCCTTTGACGTTCAGTTCATGCCGCACTGCTTCATGATCGGCGCCGGCTACGTCCATACGATCCACCTCGCCGCCGCGCTCAACGTGCCGCTGCTCGAGCGCCTCGCGGTCGATCTCGCCGCCGAGCCGATGGGCGAGCTGGTGAAGCCGAGAAACGGCAAGGTCGCGGTGCCGCAAGGACCGGGACTGGGCTGCGAACCGGATACGGATGCGATCCGGCTGTATCGGGTCCGGTAGGACGTATCACTGCGATTTAGTGCAACGGGGGTTGATCCCAAGGAGCATGGAAGCGCCGCCATTCTTCCGGCGTGAGCATGCCATCCCGGTTCAGGTCCATGCGCTCGAATTGCGCAATCGCCATCGCGCGGGCTTCGCCAAAGCTGATGAAGCCATCCTTGTTCGCATCGATCTGACGGAAGCGTTCGGTCATGCTGGCGCGTCGTTGAAGATAAGCTGGATGCGTACTGTGCTCGTGCCAACGAGCGGCCGCCCTCAGCCACTCTTCCAGCGCGATCCTGCCATCTCGATTGATGTCGAGCTCCCAGATGGGTGCGGTTTCGAAGGTGACGAACTCGTTGACATCGACAACCCCGTCTCGATTTATGTCTGGGCTTGACCGAGGCTTTGGCGCCCTGGACACCGGTGACGGCAACGGCCAGTCGTCCGGCGTCAGCTTGCCGTCGCGATTGCGGTCGAAGGTTTCAAATACTCCCCAGGCGCCAGCCTCGAACTCAATGCGTGTTAGTTTGCGATCGGCGTCGATATCGAAGCCTAGAAACGCACGTCGGGCATGGTCGCGAAGGACGTCAATACTCGGCAGGTGACGTCCCTCGAGGAAAGGAATGTCGGCGAGCTGGAGATAGTCGTCCAGAGTCAGGACGCCATCTGCATCTTTGTCGAGGCGATCGAACAGCTTCATTTGGTAAGCGACGAATTGTTCCGGCTGGATGGCGCCTGTCGCGTTGGCATCGATCTCGCAGAACCAGCCTGGCAACTCGCGACGTGACATCTCGCAGACCGTATCCGACACAAGCGGTGCGGCGGCGGACGTGCCGATCAGCAACGCGACGATCGGCAGCAAGATCAAGCTCCAAGGTGCAATACGCCACTTCAAGGCCCATCTACCCGCGACCAGCCACCACACGATCGACCATCGCCGGGGCGACACCAAGGTAATTGGCGGGGTCGCACAGTTTGGCGAGCGCCATGCGGTCGAGGTGCTTCGTAACGGCCTCGACCTTGACCAGCGCGTCGAGCAATGGCGTGCCGTGCTGGGCCGCCTCGCGGCAGGCGTCGTAGACGATGTCATGCGCCTGCTGTCGGCCGGTGTGTGGCGCAAGGCCCATCATCACCGCCTCGGCGACGATCAGGCCCGAGGTGATGTCGAGGTTCCTGCGCATGCGCGAGGCGTCGACGATCAGGCCGCCCAGCATGAACTTCGCCTGATGCAGGGCGCTCGAGGTCGCGAGGCAGGCCTCGGGGATCGCCGCCCATTCGGCGTGCCACGGGCCGGTGGCGCGCTCGAAGTCGGTGACCAGCGCATCCATCATCAGGCCGGCCTGCTGGCGCGCGATCTTGGCGGCGGCGAGGATCAGCTCGCTGGAGATCGGGTTGCGCTTCTGCGGCATCGTGCTCGAGGCGCCGCGGCCGTGCACGAAGGGCTCGAAGACCTCGCCGTACTCGGTCGACATCATGATCATGGTGTCGAGGGCGATCTTGCCCAGGGTGCCGCAGACCAGCGCCAGCGCGTTGACCGCCTCGGCGAAGCCGTCGCGCGCGACGTGCCAGGTGGCGGCCGGCTCGGCGAGGTTCAGCTCGCGCGCCAGCTCGCGCTGCACGGCCAGGCCTTTCCCGCCGATCGAGGCAAGCGTGCCGGCGGCACCGGCGAACTCGACCACCTCGACGCGTGGCCGAAGCTGCTTCAGCCGCTCGGCGTGGCGGTCGAGCATCGACAGCCAGACCGCGGCCTTGTAGCCGAAGGTCACCGGCAGGGCCTGCTGCAGGTGGGTGCGCCCGGCCATCGGCGTGTCGCGATAGCGGCGGGCAAGCCGCGCCAGTGCCGCCCGCACGGC
>CAYNOF010000518.1:0-1441 GCA_964398335.1 uncultured Rhizobiaceae bacterium | reverse complement strand
CCGACGGCGGCGCACCGCGCGGCGGGGTCATGTCGACGACGCGCGCGTTGGGCAGCGCCAGGCTCGTGCCGGCGCGCAGCTTGTAGGGTTCCTTCAGCCCGTTGCGCTGGATGATCGTCTCGCGCGACACGCCGAAGCGCGCGGCAACGCCATCGAGCGTGTCGCCGTCCTTCGTGACGTATATCGCGACCGTGTTGGGGCTGGCGCCCGAACCGGGATATTCGATCGTGCCTTCACGCCCGCTGTAGGTCGTGTCGCAGGCCGCCATCATCAGCAGGGCCAGTGCAACAAGGACCCGCTTCGCGGGGATGAACAGCGGCGATCGCGAGGGGGGGCGATGCGCGTTCATTTGGCGCGCACACTACCCGAAACCGCCGATGATGTGAATCCCCGCCCCTCGATCATCGCGAGCGCGGCGAAGGATCTCGCGGTGGCACGCCACAAGCGAACGGCGCCGAGGAAGCTCCGGCGCCGTTTCAATCGTTGATGCTGCCGCGACGTCCTTTGCTTCGCTCGGGACGACGATAAGTCTCAGATGCGCTGGTCCATCTCCAGCGCCGGCTCGTCGCAATCGACGCAGCCGACGACCTTGGCCGGCACGCCGGCGACGGTGCAGCCGGCCGGCACGGGATGCAGCACGACGCTGCCCGAGGCGACCTTGGCGCGCGCGCCGACCTCGATGTTGCCCAGCACCTTGGCGCCGGCGCCGATCAGCACGCCCCGGCGGATCTTGGGATGACGATCGCCGGTCTCCTTGCCGGTGCCGCCCAGCGTCACGCCCTGCAGCATCGACACGCCGTCCTCGACCACCGCGGTCTCGCCGATCACCACGCCGGTGGCGTGGTCGATCATGATGCCCTTGCCGATGCGCGCGGCCGGGTTGATGTCGACGCCGAAGATCGAGCTCGAGCGGCTCTGCAGGAACATCGCCATGCCGCGCCGGCCGCGGCCCAGCAGCCAGTGCGCCACGCGGTGGGTCTGCAGGGCGTGGAAGCCCTTGAACCACAGCAGCGGCTCGAGGCGCGAGCGGCAGGCGGGATCGCGCTCGTAGACGGCGACGATGTCGGCCCGCGCGGCGACGCCGATCTCGGGATCGCTGGCGATCGCCTCGTCGAGCGTCTGGCGGATCAGCATGGCCGGCGTCTCGCTGGTCGCCAGCATGCGCGCGAGGTGATAGGTGAGCGCGCTCTCGAAGCGCGGCTGGCTGAGGATGGTGGCGTGCAGCAGGCTGGCCAGCGCCGGCTCGGCGCGCGCGAGGTCCTGGGCGGCTTCGCGGATCTCGGTCCAGATCGGGTCGACGGCGGCGACCTTGGCGACGACGTTGCTGTCCATGCGGTTACCCTCCCCTGGCACGACAGGCCGGGTTCATGGCGCGGACTCTCGCTGCAGCCGCGATCCGGCGCAAGCCGGCCTCACATGAGATTTAACGGGTGACGCAGCA
>CAYNOF010000517.1:0-5167 GCA_964398335.1 uncultured Rhizobiaceae bacterium | reverse complement strand
CGAACAGCAACGCGCAGGAGGCGAGCAGCAACGCCGCCTTCGGCGTGCGGCGCTCCTTGGGCGCGACGGGGAAGTTGTAGGCGACGGCCGGCGGCGGCGTGGTGTCGATAGCGCGATAGGCTTCGAGCACGCGCTCCGCGTCGAGGTTCACGCGCTTGGCGTAGGTGCGCAGGAACGCGGGGATGTAGGTACGACCCGGGAGATCGTGGAAGCGGCCTTCCTCGATCGCTTCGAGATAAGCGTAGCGCACACGCGTGTCGGTCGAGACGTCGCGCAACGAGAGTCCCAGCGACTCGCGCGCTTCGCGAAGCATCTGACCAACGCCCGCACACGCGGCCGTCGCTTCCACCTGCCAGTTCGTGTGGTCGCGCATCTCAGCTCTGTCGCAACACGAAAACGGAATGAACTCTCGCCCTTGCGAGTGTCTTAGCAGGAGTCGACGGAGGACGGAACCTGAGTCTGCGCACGACTCGTGGAATCCAACGCGACAAAAGCGTCAGAGCGGAATGCCGTGATCGCGCGCGAACAAGCGGATGCTGTCGCGCACGCTGCGCTGCGAGCCGTTGATGAGCTCATTGAGATATCCGCTGAACCGCGCGAGATCGAGCGCACGCACCATGCTCTTCACCGGACCGAAGCCGCCGGGCGCCATCGACAAGGTGCGCAGGCCGACGCCGAGCAACGCCATGGCCTCGATCGGCCTGCCGGCCATCTCGCCACACAGGCTCAGCTCTACATTCGCCTTCTTGCACGCGTCGACCACAATCTTTAGTGCGCGCAAGACGGGTGGGGACAAAGGGTCGTATCGTCCCGCGAGTCGTGGATTACCCCGGTCGGCCGCGAACAAAAACTGTACAAGGTCGTTGCTGCCGATCGACAGGAAGTCGATCTCGCGCAGCAATTCGGGCAATTGCCAAAGCAAAGCAGGCACTTCGAGCATCACGCCGACCGACAGGCGAGACGGGATCACCAGCCCCCGGCCGCGCGCGCGCGTCAGTTCCAGGTCAAGGAGATGACGCGCCGCGCGGAGTTCGCCCAGATCGGCGACCATCGGGAACATGATCCACAGCGGCCGGCCCTCAGCAGCCATGATGATGGCGCGCAGCTGGCGGCGCAGCATCGCCGGGCGATCCAGCCCGATGCGGATCGCACGCCAGCCCATCGCCGGGTTCTCGTCGCCGAACGACTCGACATAGGGCAGCACCTTGTCGCCGCCGACATCGAGGGTACGAAACGCCACCGGCTTGCCGTCGGCCTGGTCGATCACGCGGCGATAGAGCTGGGCCTGCTCCTCGACGTCGGGGAACTGCGAGCGCACCATGAAGGTGATCTCGGTGCGATACAGGCCGACACCGTCGGCGCCCGTGGTGATCAGGTGCTGCAGGTCGATCAGCAGGCCGGCGTTGACGCGCAGCGAGACCTTCACGCCGTCGCGCGTCGCTGCCGGCAGTTCGCGCAGCGCGGCGTATCGCCGGCGGCGCTGCTCGGCGGCCTGGATGGCGTCGGCGACCTGCTGCTGGATCTCCTCGGCCGGACGGATGAAGACCTGCGCGTTGTCGCCGTCGACGACGACAGTGTCGCCGGGCTCGATGCGGCCGGTGATGTCCTCGACGCGGCCGACCACCGGCAGGTCGAGCGCGCGCGCGACGATGGCGACGTGGCTCAACGCCGAGCCCTCTTCCAGCGCCACGGCGCGCAGCTTGCTGCGGTCGTATTCCAGCAGATCGGCCGGACCGAGGTCGCGCGCCACGATCACCGCGTCGTCGGGCAGGCTGGTGGCATCGAGCACCGTGCCGCGGCCCATCAGGCGCAGCAGCAGGCGGCGCGTCAGATCCGAGAGATCGGCCAGGCGCTCCTGGATATAGGGATCGCTGATCTCGCCGAAGCGCACGCGCATGTCGTCGAAGGCGCGCTGCACGCCGGCCTCGGCGGTGAGCCCGGTGTCGATCGCCTCGCGGATGCGCTCCACCCAGCCGCGATCGTCGGCGAACATGCGAAAGGTCTCGAGCACCTCGCGATGCTCGCCATGGCCGAGATGATCGGATTCAAGCAGGCGATCGAGATCGTCGCGCACCGCGCCCAGCGCCTCGGCAAAGCGCTTCTGCTCCAGCGCCGTGTCCTCGGCGATCACCCTGGTGATGAAGATCCTGGGCTCGTGCAGCACCGCCTTGCCGATGGCCACGCCGCCATTCAACGAGACGCCGTCGAGGCGCACCGGCAGCAGGCCGGTGCCGTCGATCGGCTTGATCTCCTCGGGATTGACCAGCTCGCCCGACGCCACCAGCTCGGCCAGCACCATGGCGACGTTCTCGAGGGTCTCGATCTCCTCCTCGTCGTACTGGCGCAGGGTGCGGTTCTGCACCGCCAGCACGCCCAGCACCTTCTCGCCGCGCAGGATCGGCACGCCGGCCATCGAGTGGTAGATCTCCTCGCCGGTCTCCGGCCGGTAGGCGAAGTTGGGATGGGTCTGCGCGTCGGCCAGCGCCAGCGGCCGTTCGTTGGCGGCGATGTCGCCGATGATGCCCTCGCCCAGCCGCAGCCGCGTGCGGTGCACCGCGTCGGGGTTGAGGCCCTGGGTGGCAAACAGCTCGAGGATGTCGCCGGCGCGCAGGACGTAGATCGAGCAGACCTCGGCGACCATCTCGCCGGCGACGATGCGCACGACCTGGTCGAGGCGCTCCTGCGCGGTGCCCGCGCGCGCCATCACGTCCCGGAGCCGCCTGAGGATCAACCGCGGCCCGGCCACTGGCGTCGTACGCTCCATGGTCAGACCGCTCCGGGATCGGCTCGCTTGATCGGGGCGGTTGCTTGCGCGTCCGGATGGGCTTCGATGATCGCGCGCCACGCCGCAACCGCCGCGCGGGCGGCGATCGGCATGGTGTTGAGGACGCGCGCGGCGAACATAGGGCGGTTATCGCCGCTTTCGCGTGCGAGGTCCAGCGCCCAAGGCCTTCGGTTTGTGTCGAAAGTCCTGATCCGTTTGGAAGAAATTCTTATGCCGCGTCCAGGCAGTAGGCGGTGTGCAAAGCCCTGACGGCGAGCTCGGTGTATTCGGCGGCGATCAGCACGCTGATCTTGATCTCCGAGGTCGAGATCACCTCGATGTTGATGCCGCGCTTGGCCAGGGTCTCGAACATGGTCAGCGCCACGCCGGCATGGCTGCGCATGCCGACGCCGATCACCGAGAGCTTGCAGACATTGGCATCGGTATGCAGCTCGGTGAAGCCCAGCGCCGCCTTGTGCTTCTCCAGCTCCTGCCGCGCGCGCGCCAGGTCGGTCTTGGGGATGGTGAAGGTGATGTCGGTTGCCTTGCCGTCCGAGGACACGTTCTGGACGATCATGTCGACGTTGATGTTGGCCGTGGCCAGCGGACCGAACAGCGCCGCGGCGACGCCGGGACGGTCGGCGACATTGGCCACCGTGACCTTGGCCTCGCCGGTGTCGTAGGCGATGCCGCTGACGACGGACTGTTCCAGACCCTTTGCCATGATCTCTTCCTCATCGACGACGAGCGTGCCCGGCAGGTCGCTGCCGGGCGGCACGTCGAAGGAAACCTCGCCATTCAGCTTGCGGAACGACGCCAGCACCTGGACACGCACGCGATGGTTCGCAGCCAGCTCGACGGAGCGCGTCTGCAGCACCTTCGAGCCCAGCGAGGCCATCTCCAGCATCTCCTCGTAGGTCACCATCGGCAGCTTGCGCGCCTTGTCGGTGATGCGGGGATCGGTGGTGTAGACTCCATCGACGTCTGTGTAGATGTCGCAACGCTCCGCCTTCAACGCCGCCGCCAGCGCCACCGCCGAGGTATCCGAGCCGCCGCGGCCTAGAGTCGTGATGCGGCCCTCGCTGCTGACCCCCTGGAAGCCCGGCACGACGGCGACGACGCCCTCGGCCATGGCCTGCTCGATCGCCTCGGTGCCGATCGACTGGATGCGCGCGCGGCCATAGGCCTCGTTGGTGCGGATCGGCAATTGCCAGGAGGCGAAGGAGCGCGCCTGGACGCCGCGCTTGGTCAGCGCCAGGGCCAGCAAGCCGATGGTGACCTGCTCGCCGGTGGAGACGACGACGTCGTATTCGCGCCAGTCATGCAGCGGCATGATCTTGTCGACATAGCCCACGAGCTGGTTGGTGACGCCCGACATGGCCGAGACGACCACGGCGATCTGGTGGCCGCGCTCGACCTCGAGCTGGACCATGCGCGCGACATTCTCGATGCGGTCGGTGTCCCCGACCGACGTGCCGCCGAACTTCACGACGAGACGAGCCATTCCCCCTGCCCTACCGATCCGAGCCGCCGACAAACCGGCGACAGCGCGTAGCTTCAGACCGGATGGCGCGCCAGCGGTCATTTGTCGCTGACGCGCGCTTTGTGACCGCAGGCGGCGTATATCTAACGGCGGGACCGACAGGGGGCAAGCCATGGCCAGCACCGTCGATGCCGGCGAGATCGAACGCTTCTCGCGCATCGCCGAGGAATGGTGGGACGAGAGCGGCAAGTTCGCGCCGCTGCATCGGCTCAACCCCGCCCGCATCGGCTTCATCCGCGATCGCATCGCCGCCCGTTTCGGCCGCGACAAGCTGGATCCCGGCGCGACCGGCGCCGGTCCATTGCATGGTTTGCACTTGCTCGACATCGGTTGCGGCGGCGGCCTGGTCTGCGAGCCGATGGCACGGCTGGGCGCCACGGTTACCGGCATCGATGCCTCGGAGCGCAGCATCGGCGTGGCCCGCCTGCATGCTGAGCGCATGGGGCTTGCTATTGATTACCATGCCTCGACCGCGGAATCGCTGCGCGACCAGGGCAAGCGCTATGACGTTGTGCTGGCGCTGGAGATCGTCGAGCACGTCGCCGATGTCGACACCTTCCTGAGCTGCTGCGCCGAACTGGTGAAGCCGGGCGGCGTGCTGATCCTCTCGACCCTGAACCGCACCACCAAGGCTTTTGCTATGGCGATCGTCGGCGCGGAGTACGTGATGCACTGGCTGCCGCGCGGCACGCATGACTGGCGCAAGTTCCTCAAGCCGTCGGAAGTCGCGCGCGGCCTGCGCGCCGCCGGCCTCTCGGTGGAGGAGCTGGCAGGCATCGTCTACAGCCCGATCACCGGGCGCTGGCGCATCGATCCGCATGACCTCGACGTCAACTACATGCTGCTGGCAGCAAGGCCAC
>CAYNOF010000516.1:0-2007 GCA_964398335.1 uncultured Rhizobiaceae bacterium | reverse complement strand
CAGCTTCGCCACCAGGCGGCGGATGATGTCGTCGACGGTGATGCCCTCGGCGCGGGCGGTGAAGTTCACCGCCATGCGATGGCGCAGCACCGGCGGCGCGAGCGCAACGACGTCGTCGACCGACGGTGCCAAGCGTCCCTGCAGCGCCGCACGCGCGCGGCAGGCCAGCATCAAGGCCTGGCTGGCGCGCGGGCCGGGGCCCCAGTGAACATGCTTGCGCACTTCCTCGATATCGGTGCTCGACGGACGGCCGGCGCGCACCAGGCGCAGGATCGCGTCGACCACGCTGTCGCCCATCGGCACGCGGCGGATCAGCGCCTGCGCCGCCATCAGGTCATCGGCGGTCAGCACCGCCGCCGGCGCCGGCTGGCTCGAGCTGGTGGTGACGATCATCATCTGCCGCTCGGCCACCTCGTCGGGATAGCTGACGTCAACCTGAAGCAGGAAGCGGTCGAGCTGCGCTTCGGGCAGCGGATAGGTGCCTTCCTGCTCCAGCGGGTTCTGCGTCGCCAGCACGTGGAACGGCTTGGGCAGGTCGTGCCGCTTGCCGCCCACGGAGACGTGATACTCCTGCATCGACTGCAGCAGCGCCGACTGGGTGCGCGGCGAGGCGCGGTTGATCTCGTCGGCCATCAGCAATTGCGCGAAGATCGGCCCGCGGATGAAGCGGAACGAGCGGCGGCCGGAATCATCCTCTTCCAGCACCTCGGAGCCCAGGATGTCGGCCGGCATCAGGTCGGGCGTGAACTGCACGCGCCGCGCATCGAGGCCCAGCACGATGCCCAGCGTGTCGACCAGCTTGGTCTTGGCGAGGCCGGGCAGGCCGACCAGCAGCAGGTGGCCGCCGGACAGCAGCGAGATCAGGGTTTGATCGATGACTTCGGTTTGACCATAAATGATCCGGCCTACGCCCTCGCGGACGCGCCGAAGCTGGCCACCCAGCGCTTCGATGGATTGCAGGACGGCATCGGTCTCCGCCGCCGTCGGAGCGGCCGCGTTGAGGGGCGGGGGCAGATCGGGGGGCAAGGATGAACTCCCAGGGGTTGCGGGGTCAGCATTCCAGAGCGGCCGCCGCAGGGCAAATAACGTTCGCGCGGACATGGTGACGCAAGCGTTGGAATATGGCGAGGCCAAGGCATGACGCGCGAGGAGATTGTGCAGAAGCTCTCGGCACGGCAGCAGGCCATCGCCTCGGGCGCGCTGGTGCCGCCGCCTTATGTCGGCTCCGATTTCGCGCTCAACGACCTCGACGTGCCGCCCGTCGAGTTGCGGGCCGCTGCAGTTCTCGTGCCTCTGGTCGATCGCGTCGGCGTGCTGAGCGTGCTCCTGACCCAGCGCACCGAGGACATGCCCAGCCATGCCGGCCAGATCGCCTTCCCCGGCGGGCGCAAGCAGGCCGAGGATGACAGCCTCGTGATCACAGCGCTGCGCGAGACCGAGGAAGAGGTCGGCATCGACCGCAGCTTCGTCGACGTGGTGGGACCGCTCGATACCTACGTCACGCGCACCGGCTATGCCGTGACGCCGGTCGTCGGCTTCGTGCGCCCGGCCTTCACGCTGAGGCCCGATCCGCGCGAGGTCGCCGACATCTTCGAGGTGCCGCTGGATTTCTTCCTCGACCCCGCCAACCACCATGTGCATTCGCGCACCTGGCAGGGCCGCGAGCGGCGCTATTACGCCATGCCCTACGGCGAACGGTACGTCTGGGGCGCGACGGCGGGCATGATCAAGAATCTCTATCACATCCTCGCCGAGGGAGGCTGACGCCGCATGCGCATCGTGCTGGGCGTCGTCGCGCTCCTGATCGCGCCGACCGTCGCGTTCTTCGTCTGGGCGTGGCTGGTGCAGATCAAGCGCGAGCGCAAGCTCGCCGGCACCCTGCCCGAGTGGCAGGCCCTGCCGTGGACCAATCTCGGCATCGCCGGGCTGGTGCTGGTGATCCTCGCGCTGCTGTACATCAACTTCCTCGCCGATTCCTCGGCGCCGGGCGGCCTCTTGGGGCCGACA
>CAYNOF010000515.1:0-4008 GCA_964398335.1 uncultured Rhizobiaceae bacterium | reverse complement strand
CTGGTGGAGGGGCTGAAGCGCATCGGCCCGGTGTTCTCGCAGCTCTACGGCCAGACCGAGTGCTATCCGATCAGCGTGCTGCGCAAATCCGACCACGACGCGAAGCGGCCCGAGCTCTTCGCCTCCTGCGGCGCGCCGGTCGCCGGCGTGCAGGTCAAGCTGCTCGACGACGATCTCAACGAGGTGACGAGCGGGCAGGCCGGCGAGATCTGCGTGCGCTCGCCCTACACCATCGAGTCCTACTGGAAGCGGCCGGAGCAGACGGCGGAGGCCTTCAAGGGCGGCTGGCTGCACACCGGCGACATCGCGCGCGCCGACGAGCAGGGCTACCTCTACATCGTCGATCGCAAGAAGGACATGATCGTGACCGGCGGCTTCAACGTCTTCCCGCGCGAGGTCGAGGACGTGCTGACCTCGCATGCCGACGTGGCCATGGCCGCGGTGATCGGCGCCCCCGATCCCAAATGGGGCGAGGCGGTCACCGCCCTGATCGTGCGCAAGCCCGGCGCCACGGTCGAGGCCGAGACGCTGATGCAGCTGGTGAAGGACCGCAAGGGTTCGCAACAGGCGCCCAAGCGCGTCGAGTTCGTCGACCAGCTGCCGCTCACCGCCGTCGGCAAGGTCGACAAGAAAGTCCTGCGCGCCAGGTACTGGGCCGGCAAGGACCGGATGGTAGGGTAGTGGAGTCCTTCCGCCCACGGAGGCGGGGAGAAGGAAATTACCCGCGTCCCACGAACGGCATCTTGGTCGCCATGACAGTCATGAACAGCATGTTCGCATCAGGCGGCAGCGTCGCGGCGTAGACGACGGCGCGGGCCACGGCCTGCACGTCCATCGTCGGCTCGACGCGCGTGGAGCCATCGGGCTGCGGTACGCCGCGCGCCATGCGTTCGGTCATCGGCGTGGCGGCGTTGCCGATGTCGATCTGGCTGCAGGTGATGTCGAACTCGCGGCCGTCGAGCGAGATCGCCTTGGTCAGCCCGGTGATCGCGTGCTTGGTGGCGGTGTAGGGCGCAGAGCGCGGCCTGGGCGCATGGGCGGAGATCGAGCCGTTGTTGATGATGCGCCCGCCCTGCGGTTTCTGCGCCTTCATCATGCGGATGGCTTCCTGGGCGCACAGGAACGAGCCGGTGAGGTTGATGTCGACCACCGCCTTCCACTGCTCGTAGGTCAGGTCCTCCATCGGGATCGGCGGCGCGCCGGTGCCGGCGTTGTTGAACAGCACGTCGATGCGGCCCAGCCCCTCCTTGAGCTTGGCGAACACCGCCTTGACCTGCTTGGGATCGCCGGCGTCGCCCTGCAGCACCAGCGCCTTCACGCCGGACGCGCGCGCTTCGGTGGCGACGGCCTCGAGCATCTCGGCGCGGCGGCCGACCAGGCCGACATCGAAGCCTTCCTTGGCCAGCGCCAGCGCGGCGGCCTTGCCGACGCCCGATCCGGCGCCGGTGACGAGGGCGACTTTAGCCATTGAGCGCTCCTTCCCCTGGGATGGGCGCAACCATGGGCCAACTTCGCGGCGCCGTGCAAGCGCAGCGGCGGGATCAGGTGCTGAGCGCGGGACGCGCGGTCAGCACCCGCCAAAGGATCTCCGGTGCCAGCAGGCGCTCCGGCCGCCTTGTCAGCGAGGCGACCTCGAAGAAGGCACGGCAGACCACGGGATCGACCGTGGCGGCGTGGTGCACGCGCGTGACGTAGGCGTTGAGCAGCTTCAGGAGCGGCGGACGCTTGCCCGCGACCTGCGGGAAGCGGAAATCTTCGCCGGTGGTCAGCCGCCACGGCACGTCGATCACCTGGGCGGCGCGCTTGAAGAACTGCGGCGCGATCTGCGCGGCCGGCGTGTCGGCGGCGAGGCAGGCCTCGAGCGCTTCGACCTCCAGCGCCACCACCGTCATGCCCTGGCCGTAGGCCGGGTTGAAGCTGCACAGCGCGTCGCCGATCACCAGGTAACCCTCGGGGAAGGCGGCGAGCCGCTCGTAGTGGCGCCGCAGGTTGGAGGCGAACTTGTAGAGCCGGATATCGTCGAGCGGCTCGCAGGAGCGCACGACCTCGGCGATCTCGTCGTTGGGCAGCGAGCGGGCGTACTCGGCGAAGCCCGCGGGGTCCGTCGGCGGCTCCTCACCGAGGAAGCCGACCAGGGTGACCTGCCAGCGATTGTCCTCGACCGCGAAGCAGAAGCCGCCGCGGCGCAGGATCGGCGGCGTGCCGATGATGATGTGGCCGATGGTCGGCTGGTTGGTGAGGCGGCGGAAGGTGCGGGTCGCGTAGGCGAGGTCGATGCGCATCGCCGTTTCGGGCGGACGCTGGTAGCCCATGAATTCGAGCCAGCGCGGCGCCTGCGTGCCGCGGCCGGTGGCGTCGACGACGAGATCGGCGTCGATCGCCTCGCGCGCGCCGCCGGCCTCCAGCACGTAGACGCCGTTGACGCGCCGATGCCGCTCCGACGTGGTGAGGTCGGTGACCGTCGTGGCCGATCGCATCGAGATCGTCGGCAGGGCGAGCGTCCGGCGCCGCACATGGCTTTCGAGGAACGGCCGCGTCATCAAGGTGGCGCCGATGCCGGTGGGCGCGCGCAGCTTCAGCCCGCCGAACTGGTGCCAGTTGACGTCGCCCACGGCGTCGCCGGCCACCGCGCCGCCGCCATGCAGCTCGGCCGTGATGCCAGGGAACAAACGCTCGACGGTCTGCAGGCCGCGGGCCCAGAAGCCGTGCACGTGACGGTCCTGCGGCGTGCCCTTGCGCGACTCCGCCCATGCACTGACGTTGTCGCGCTCGATGATCGTGACCTGGCTATAGTGGTCGGCGAGCACGCGCGCGGCCAGCAGCCCGGCCATGCTGCCGCCCATGACGATGGCATGTGCTCCCCTGCGTGCCACGCTGCCTCCACCGATCGCGTCGGGCAGAGTTGTCGTTTCCGCTCCTGAAGTGCCGTGACTTGTACGGCCGCGACCGGACGGCGGATGCTACCACCCGATGTGACACGCGAGATGAATCGGCCATCCATCGGCGGGCATTTTTCACGATGGACTGTTCACTGGCTTAGCGCCGCTTCTGCCTGAGCTCGGCAATCGTCGTCGACATCACCGCCTCCTGATCCCACGGGAACAGGATCCAGGTGTCCTGGCTGACCTCGGTGATGAAGGTGTCGACCATCGGCTTGCCGGCGGGCTTGGCGTAGACCGTGGCGAAATGCGCCTTGGGCAGCATCTGGCGCACGCGCTCGGCGGTGACGCCGGTGTCGACCAGGTCGTCGACGATCAGCCAGTCCTCGCCCTTGTCGGCTTCCGCCTGGGTGCCCTTCAGCACCTCGACCTTGGCGCCGCGTTTGGTCTTGTCGTAGGTCGAGCAGCAGATGGTGTCGATGAGGCGCAGCTCGAGCTCGCGCGCCACGATCGCCGCCGGCACCAGCCCGCCGCGGGTGATCGCGACCAGCCCCTTGTAGGGCCCGGTATCGGCCAGCCGCCAGGCCAGCGCCTTGGCGTCGCGGTGCAGCTCGGTCCACGACACCGGAAACATCTTGTTATAGCTCGACGCTGTCGCCATGCGGCTTCCCCCCGGACGTTGCAGGTTGCCGCATAGCATCGCCGATGGGGCGGCGCACTGCGCTATTTACAGGGCAATGTTGGACGCTATGGTGCGGCCAGCCCGCGCCATCCGAACGCCAGAACCCCGGGGGAAACGAGAATGTTCTTTGAGATGCCGGACCTGGCTTCGGCCGTCTTCTGGGTCGCGCTCGGCAAGATCATCATCGCCAACGTCATCCTCTCCGGCGACAACGCCGTGGTCATCGCCATGGCTTGCCGCAACCTATCGGACGAGCACCGCAGGCCGGCGATCATCGGCGGCAGCCTGGGCGCCATCGTCCTGCGCGTGATCTTCGTCTTCGTCATCGGCTGGCTGATGAGCGTGCCCTTCCTCAAGCTGGTTGGCGGCGTGCTGCTGCTGTGGATCGGCGTCAAGCTGGTGATGGAGGAAGAGGAGGACAGCGACGGCATCAAGGCGCACGGCAAC
>CAYNOF010000514.1:0-4401 GCA_964398335.1 uncultured Rhizobiaceae bacterium | reverse complement strand
TCGGGACGGCTCGATGGCCTGCAGGGAAGGCGGGAGCAGGAGAGAGAAGTGCTCAAGATGATTGGCGGCGTCCGTTAACTCGTCGCCCGCGATCCGTATCTGATCGGTATCAGCCTGGCTGATTGCTGAAGAAGCGGTTGGGCGGGCGCTTCAGGCCGAGGTTTTCGCGCAGCGTGGTGCCCTCGTACTCCTTGCGGAACAGGCCGCGGCGCTGCAGCTCGGGCACCACGCGGTCGACGAAATCGTCGAGGCCCTCGGGCAGGTACGGGAACATCACGTTGAAGCCGTCGCTGCCCTCCTCCATCAGCCACTGCTCCATCTGCTCGGCGATGGTCTGCGGCGTGCCGACGAAGGACAGGCCGGCGAAACCGCCCAGACGCTGGGCGAGCTGGCGGACGGTGAGGTTGTCGCGCTTGGCCAGTGCGATGGCGCGCTCGCGGCCGCTCTGGCTGGCGTTGGTCGGCGGGATCTCGGGCAGCGGGCCGTCGGGATCGAATTTCGAGGCATCGGTGCCCAGCGCGATCGACAGCGAGGCGATGGCGCTGTCGTAGTGCACCAGGCTGTCGAGATGCGCGCGCTTGGCCTTGGCCTCCTCGACCGTGTCGCCGACCACGACGAAGGCACCGGGCAGGATCTTGAGCTGGTCGGGCTCGCGGCCCACCGCCTTCATGCGGCCCTTGATGTCGGCGTAGAGCTTCTTGCCGTCGGCGAGCTGGCCGACACCGGCGAACACCATCTCCGCCGTCTCGGCGGCGAGCTGCTTGCCGGCCTCCGAGGCGCCGGCCTGCACGATCACCGGCCAGCCCTGGATCGGCCGGCCGACATTGAGCGGGCCGCGCACCTGATAGTACTTCCCCTTGTGGTTCAGCACGTGCAGCTTGGCCGGATCGAAATAGATGCCGGCCTCGACGTCGCGGATGAAGGCGTCGTCGGCCCAGCTGTCCCACAGCCCGGTGACCACGTCGTAGAACTCGCGCGCGCGGCGATAGCGCTCGTCGTGCTCCATGTGGTCGTCGAGACCGAAATTCAGCGCCGCGTCGGGGTTCGAGGTGGTGACGATGTTCCACGCCGCGCGGCCGCCGCTCAGGTGATCGAGCGAGGCGAAGCGGCGCGCCAGGTGATAGGGCGCGTCGAAGGTCGTCGAGCCGGTGGCGATCAGGCCGATATGCTCGGTCACCGCGGCGAGCGCCGGCAGGAGCGTCGGCGGATCGATCGAGGTCACGGTGGCGCTGCGCTTGAGCGCGTCCATCGGCATGTTCAGCACCGCCAGATGGTCGGCCATGAAGAAGGCGTCGAACTTGCCGCGCTCCAGGGTCTGGGCGAAGCGCTTGAGGTGCTTGAAGTTGAAATTGGCGTCGGGGAAGGCGCCGGGATAGCGCCAGGCCGCAGTATGGATGCTGACCGGACGCATGAAGGCGCCGAGGCGGAGCTGACGGGACATCGGACACCGGCAGAAGGGACAGGACGTTGCCTGTCACATAGCCGCGGCCCCGGCGCCTTTCAAAGCGACTTTCCCTAAAGGCCGGATAAGTTAGCGCGCGCTGACCACGGCACGGATCGTCCGGTCGTCCGGGGCGGCCGGCGCCGCCATCGGCGCCGCGGCCGCGATGTCATCCAGCACCCGCCAGCGCGCCACCGCGCCGGCGCCGGCAACGATGGTGCCCTTGTCGTAGACGCGGCCGTAATCGGCCTGGCGCATGAAGCGATCGAGCAGGACCGCGAAGGTACGCAATCCGTCGACGCGGAAATGGCCGTAATGGCAATCGAACAGGTGGTAGCGGTCGCCCTCGCGCTGCACGGCGAGCGCGTGCATGCCGCCGGTGCGACGCATCTCGAAATAGTACAGGCCGTCGCCGTAGGAGATGCGCGCAAGGACCAGGCGGGCGCTGATCGGCTGCGTCGTCTGCATGTAGCGGCGATCGTTCACCGACACGCCGTACTGGCGCAGCACGGCCTCGAAGCGGCGCAGGACACTGTCGCCGAGGCTGCGGCAGAGCGCCTGGTCGCGCGCCACCTCGGCGGAGGCGCCGTCGGATACCGGGCCTGCCACCGGCTCCTCGCGCAGGCTGAAGGCGAAGTCGCGATCCCAGGCGCGCAGGCCGATCCAGCACAGCGCGTAGCCGACGCCTTCACTCAGCGTCGCCCAGCCTTCGTTCATGACATAGACGAGTTCACCCCGTGCCAGCGCCTCGAGCTGGATCTCGCCCCAGGGGGATGCGCCACTTTCCATGTCCGTTGTGCTCTCCCGACCATCCCATTTTTACGGGATGGCGC
The DNA here is from genome assembly GCA_964398335.1 of uncultured Rhizobiaceae bacterium. Lineage (GTDB taxonomy): Bacteria > Pseudomonadota > Alphaproteobacteria > Reyranellales > Reyranellaceae > JAFAZJ01. The sequence continues at coordinate 2,127 of CAYNOF010000514.1, read as the reverse complement.
GGACAATACCAAGAGCGTCAACGAGCGCTGTTCCCGGCGCGACAGGAAAGTTATGCGGCGGCCGCCATGCCGTCGCGCAGAGCTGCAACGATCTCGTAAGAATGCAGCCGCGCCTGGTGGTCGAAAATCTGGCTGGCGATCATGACCTCGTCGACGCCGGTCTCCGCGATGAAGGCCGCCAGCCCGCGCCGGACGGTATCGGGCGAACCGACGACGGCGCGCCGCTGGGCGTGCAGCACCTGCGCCCTCTCGCTGGGCGTCCAATAGGTGTCCATGTCGTCGATCGGCGGCTGCAGCGGGGTCGGCGTGCCGCGGCGCAAGTTGATGAACTGCTGCTGGGCCGAGGTGAACAGGCGGCGCGCCTCCGCGTCGGTGTCGGCGGCGAAAGTCGAGACGCCGGCCAGCGCGTAGGATTTCGACAGGTACGGCGAGGGCTTGAACTCCTCGCGGTAGATCTTCAGCGCGTCCAACAGGTAGTCGGGCGCGAAGTGCGAGGCGAAGCCGAAGGGCAGGCCGAAGGCGGCCGCCACCTGCGCGCCGAACAGGCTGGAGCCCAGGATCCAGATCGGCACGTTCAGCCCGGCGCCCGGCACCGCCTGGACCGCCTGGTTGGGGATGGCGGGGCGGAACCAGGCCATCAGCTCCTGCACGTCCTGGGGAAAATTGTCGGCGGCGTTGAAGTAGCGGCGCAGCGCCTGCGCCGTGCGCTGGTCGGTGCCCGGCGCGCGGCCCAGGCCGAGGTCGATGCGGCCGGGATAGAGCGATTCCAGGGTGCCGAACTGCTCGGCGATCATCAGCGGCGCGTGGTTGGGCAGCATGATGCCGCCGGAACCGACGCGGATGGTCCTGGTGCCTTCGGCGACGTAGCCGATGGCGACCGCCGTGGCGCTGCTGGCGATGCCCGGCATGTTGTGGTGCTCGGCCAGCCAGTAGCGCTTGTAGCCCCATTTCTCGGCGTGCTGGGCGAGGTCGCGGCTGTTGTGCAGGGCCTGGCGGGCGTCGGAGCCGGCCAGGATGGGCGACAGGTCGAGAACGGAGAACTCAATCACGGAACCTGCCTCTGCAACGCGCTTTGCGCAGATATGGGATGCCCGGGGCGCAGCGCCAATTCCTTTGCGCCCGCATGGCGGTGGCCGCAGTCTAGACGGCAAGCAATGAGGGATGGAAACGCCTATGTGTGTCGCGGTGGCGCGCTGAGATGGCCGCCATCACCGGCCGGCAGTGGCTGATCCTGCTGACGGTCCAGTTCACGACGGTGCTGTTCGGCCTGACCACCACCTCGGTGACGGTCATCCTGCCGCAGCTCAAGGGTGCCCTGTCGGCGACCCAGGACCAGATCTCCTGGATCCTGACCTTCAACCTCGTCGCCACCGCGGTGGCCACGCCGCTGACCGGCTGGCTGGCCGCCAAATTGGGCTGGCGTGTGCTGATGGTCTGCTCGGTGATCGGCTTCACCAGCGCCTCGATGCTGTGCGGTACGGTGAACTCGCTGGAAAGCCTGCTGGTGCTGCGCGTCATCCAGGGCGCCTTCGGCGCGCCGATCTTCCCGATGGGCCAGGCCATCCTGCTGGGCAGCTTCGAGCGCCACCAGCACCCCTTCATCATCATGATGTGGGGCGTCGGCGGCGTGATGGGGCCGATCCTCGGGCCGACCTTCGGCGGCCTGGTCGCCGAGCTGTTCTCGTGGCGCTGGACGTTCTTCCTGATCGTGCCGATGGGCGTGCTCGCGGGCTCGATGGCGGCGTTCGCCCTGCCCGATCGCGAGAAGGGCATGCGCCGGCCGCTCGACTTCACCGGCTACATCTTCCTCGGCATCGCCATCGCCGCCTTCCAGCTCATGCTCGACCGCGGCCAGCGCAACGACTGGTTCGACTCGATGGAGATCGTCGTCGAATGCGGCCTGGCGGTGGTGTTCTTCGGCATGTTCCTCATCCACATGATGACGACCACGAGCACGCCGCTGGTCGAGCCCGCGACCTTCGCCGACCGCAATTTCGTCGTCGGCGCGACGGTGGCGATCATCATGGGCATGCTGCAATACGTGCCCATGGTGCTGTTCCCGCCGCTGCTGCAGGAGCTGCGCGGCTATCCCGACGGCATCATCGGCTTGCTGGTGGCGGCGCGCGG
>CAYNOF010000513.1:0-3264 GCA_964398335.1 uncultured Rhizobiaceae bacterium | reverse complement strand
CTCTATGTCGAGCCGGGCGCGATCCGCGCGGCGCTGGCAGACGGGCGCCGCGCGCTGCCCTTCGTGCGCGACACGGTATCGAACAACCGGCGCATCGTCGCCGCGATCGCGCCGGCGCTCGCCGATCTCGACCGGCCGCTCGAGGAGCTGCAGCGCGACCAGGTGATCGCGCGCCTCGCCGATGCGTTGGTGGCGGTCGATCCCTCGATGCCGCCGCGGCTTCTGTCGGCCCGCGACTGGCGTGCCGTTGGCCGGGCGCGCGAGATGCTCGACAGCCACCTCGCGGATGGCGTGGCCTCGGCCGAGCTGGAGGCCGCGACCGGGCAGACGCGCTATTCGCTGGCGCGCCACTTCCGGGCCTGCCTCGGTACCAGCCCGTATCGTTACCTCGTCATGCGCCGCCTCGACCGCGCCCGCTCACTGATCCGCGAAGGCGCGTCGCTGGCCAGCGCCGCCGCAGCGAGCGGCTTTGCGGATCAAAGCCATATGACCCGTCATTTCCGTCGTGCTTACGGTCTGTCACCGGGCCACTGGATTGCACTTGGAGCGAAAATTCCTGCGTAAAATCAATTGTTTAGGATGAAATCATCAAAGATTCATCAGAAAATCGATAATTGCTGTTTACAGGTGGCGATTTAGGGGGGATTATTGAAGCCATACTGTAGGGAGTATGGCATTTGCCCAAGGCATTTTTCCTCGAGCCGGGTCTTTTCGCCCGCTGTGATGGCCTCTGGTATGAGCCCGGCATCCTGCTGGTAGTGGAGCCGGGTGACCGCGTGGAAATTTTCACTGCGCGCGATGGATCCCCGGGGATGCGCAAGGCCCAGTACGATTACCGGCAGCTCGACGCCAAGGAGCCGCCGCCGGGTTTGCGCGGCGACTGGCGCGGCCGACTGCGGCTGGGCCTGTCGCGTGGGCGGCAGAGCCTGGCATCGCACATCGCGCGGCGCGCCCGGCACGGCTGGGCTGGCGTCCGCGTCGCCGCCTGATCACACACTTCCTCTAAAGGCATCACGCTGCAGGGCGCCCTCGTACGGCGCCCCGGCATGAGATGGCGCGTCAGCCGGCTATTGCCGCGACCGCCTCGATCTCGACCAGCCAGCCCGGCTGGGCAAGGCCCGCGACGACCACCAGCGTGCTCGCCGGCGGCGCCGACGTATTGACATACTGATCGCGGATGGCGCGGATCGCCGTGCGCACACTCGGATCGACCGAGGCCACCACGTAATAGTTGAGCTTGATGATGTCGTGCGGCGTGGCGCCGGCGGCGGCCAGCGCGGTGCGGATGTTGCGGAACACCTGCTCGGCCTGCACCTTGAAATCGCCCGGGCCGACCAGCGTGCCGGATGCGTCCATCGGCACCTGGCCGGCGAGATAGATCAGCGTCGCATTGCTGACCTTGGCGATGTGCGAATAGCCAACCGGCGGCGGTGATTCCTGGGGCGTCATGAAGCTGCGGCTGAACTCGGCCATGGCTCTTGTCTCCTCTTGACGGCGCGGCCTGGCGCCGACGATCGGCCGTTCGCTGGATCGCGCGCCGGAGTGCCGTGCTGCCTGATCAGCGCGTCGACAGCAGGCGCACGGCGGGGAAGTTGCAGATATAGACGTGCGTCGCCTGGCCCGAGCCGCGCACGACATCGACCTCGATGACACGATCCTGCGGCGTGCAGGCCTTGCCGCCGTTGGCCGCGGCGCTGCAGGGCAGCACGCGCTCCGCCATCGGTTGCTCGTGACGTGCCCGCACGTCTTTCTCGGCGGCGTCCATGCACCCGGCAGGAACGCTCTGCGCCATCGCATCGCCGCCCAGCATCGCCGCGACGCAGGCCGCTATCGGCAGAACTCTCAAACGCATGCCATCCTCGCGAATTGAGGCGCGAGGATGCGGCTGCGGCGGGTCGTTGACAAGGCGAGGAGCGCACCGCAGAGGAAGCGCGGCACGGGAGGAACGATCGTGACAAGACTGGGATTCATCGGGCTGGGCACCATGGGCGAGCCGATGTGCGCCAATCTCGCGCGCAAGGCCGGCATGCCCGTCAGTGCGTTCGACCTGTCGCCCGCGCCGCTCGCGCGATTGGCAGCGCATGGCGTGACGCGCGCGGCGTCCGTGGCCGAGCTGGCGCAGGCCACGGACATCGTTTTCCTCTCGCTGCCCGGCGGCAAGGAGTTGGCGCAGGTCTGCGAGGGAGAGGGCGGGCTCGTGGCGCTCAGCCGCCGGGGCCAGACGATCGTCGATCTCGGCACCTCGCCCGTGCCGCTGTCGCGCGATCTGGCGCGGCGCTGCGCCGGCAAGGGCGTGGACTACGCCGACGCGCCGGTGGCGCGCACGCGGCAGGCGGCGATCGACGGCACGCTCAGCATCATGGTCGGCGGCAGCGATCAGGTGTTCGCGCGCATCGAGACGCTGTTGCGCACCATGGCCAGCGAGGTCAGCCATTGCGGCGAGGTCGGCGCCGGGCAGATCGCCAAGATCATGAACAACATGGTGCTGGCGCAGACCGTGGCGGCGCTGTCCGAGGCGCTGGCCATCGCACGCAACAACGGCATGGACGGCGCTCGGCTGTTCGAGACGCTCACCAAGGGCTCGGCCGACAGCTTCGCGCTGCGCAACCACGGCATGAAGGCGATGCTGCCCGGCATCTACCCCGAGCGCGCCTTCTCGGCCGAGTACATGCTGAAGGACATGGGCTACGCGCTCGACCTTGCCCGCGCAGGCGGCGTCGACGCGAAGGGCGCCGCCAACACGGTCGAGATGCTCAAGCGCGCCATCGCCCAGGGCGACGGCGCCTGCTATTGGCCGGTGATCGCGAAAACGCTGGCGTAGCCCGCTCAGCGCAGGCTGAAGCGGATCGGCACAACGAACTCGAAGACCTCGCCCGGCACGTCGGGCGGCGGCGCCGGCAGCGGTTGCGCACGGCGCACGAGGTCGACGGCCTCGATGTCGAGCAACTCGTGACCGGAGGGTTTCTCGACGCGCTGCGACAGCACGCTGCCCTGGCGCGTCATGGTGAAGCGCAGATAGACCACGCCCTCGTCGCCATGGCTCTGCGCCGCGCGCGGATAGCGCTTGTGGCGGGCCAGATGCGCCAGCAGGGAACCCTTCCACGACGCGGCGGCATTCGGGTTGGCCTGTGGCGCGGCGGCCGGCGCGGGTGAGGGGGCGCCGGCAGCCTTGTCCGCCACCGGCGCCGGGCTGGGCGGCGCGCGCGACGGCTCGACGCGCCTGGTGACGACCTTCTCCGGCGGCTTCGGCGGTGGCTTCCGGAC
>CAYNOF010000512.1:0-6679 GCA_964398335.1 uncultured Rhizobiaceae bacterium | reverse complement strand
GCGCGCGGCGGTAGATGCCCAGCCCGCGCATGGTGCGATCGAGATCGAGCAGCGGCTTCAGCGGCCCCACCGGCGGCAGCATCTCGGTCAGGCGCCCGGCGCCGACGCGGCGGCTGAATTCCATCTGCCACAGCCGGTCCTGGGCATGGGCATAGCCCAGCGCCAGGGCGGCATCCTCGTAGGAATTGGCGAAGATGTGCGGCACCGCATTGGTGTCGCGCACGATCTGCACCCGGTCCTGCACGCCGGCGATGGTGCGGTTGCCGGAGAGCGCCGGCAGCGAGCCGCGCAGGTGGAAGTAGAGGCCGGTGCCCAGCACCGCCAGCACGATCGCCAGCGTGCCCAGCACGCGGCCGAGACCGCGGAGGAAACGGCCCAGGCGTTTCATGCGTCGACGGGCGCGATCACGCCCCGTCCAGCCACTTCACGATGCGCGCGCGGTCGCTGTCGAGGTCGGGCGCGGGCAGGCGCGTCGTCGAGTCGGCGAAGGCCGACATCTTCAGCGGATTGCCCGCCAGCTTCAGCGTGCCGCCGTTGCCGTCGGGGACCGAGACCAGCATGTTGCGTGCGGCCACCTGCGGATGGGCCAGTGCCTGCTCGATGTTGTTGATCGGCCCGCAGGGCACGCCAGCCTTGCCCAGCACGCCGATCCAGTGCGCCGTGGTGTTGGTCTTCAGCACCGATTCGATCTCGTCCTGGATCTTCTCGTGGCTCTTCAGGCGCAGCGCGTTGGTCTTGTAGGCGGGGTTGGTGGCCATGTCGTTGCGGCCCAGCGCCTCGCAGGTCTTGAGCCACAGCCCGTCATTGCCGGCGGCGATGATCAGGAAGCCGTCGGCGGTGCGGAAGGCCTGGAAGGGCGTGATCGTGGGATGGCGCGCGCCCAGCGGGCCCGGGATCTCGCGCTCGACCTGGTAGCGCATGACCGCGTTCTCGAGCAGCGCGATCTGGCAGTCGAACATCGCGATGTCGACCTTGGTCGATTCACCCGTGCGGAAACGGTGGAGCAGCGCGGCGTTGACCGCGATGGCGGTGTAGAGGCCGGCGCCGATGTCGCCGATCGACATGCCGACGCGCGCCGGCGGCACTTCGGGATAGCCGGTGACGCTCATGATGCCGCCCATGCCCTGCACGACCATGTCGTAGGCCGGGTCCTTGGAGTTCGGGCCGGTGTGGCCGAAGCCCGAGGCCGAGGCGTAGATCAGTTGGGGGTACTTGGGGTGGAGTTGCTCCCAGCCGTAGCCCAGCTTCTCCATCGTGCCGGGGCGGAAGTTCTCGACGATGACATCGGCCTTGGCCAGCAGCTTCTCGAAGATCGCGCGGTCGGAGTCGAGCTTGAGGTCGAGCGCGATCGATTCCTTGCCGCGGTTGACCGAGGCGAAATACATCGAGCGGCCCGCGATGAACGGGCCGTAGGCGCGCGCGTCGTCGCCGCCCTTGGGTGGCTCGACCTTGATCACCCGCGCGCCCAGCTCGGCCATCATCATGGTGCAGTAGGGACCGGCGAGGATGCGCGACAGGTCGATGACAGTGACGCCCGACAGCGGGCCTTTGGCAGCAGATACGCTCATGCGACTCCCTCGAATCGGGAGTCTCATAGCCCAGACCGGATGGGCCTGCCAGACGCCAGTTCAGCGCCGCTCCACCAACAGCGCGTCGACGGCGCGCCACACCGTCCAGGCGTTGCTCACGGTGACCGATGTGAAGCCGACATGGCCGATATGATCGACCAGGAACAGGCGGGCGGTGCCGGGCCGGGCGGCGGCGGCCAGCGCTTCGCTTTCACTGTAGGGGATGATCGGATCATCGCGGCCATGCACCAGGATCAGGCGCGCGGTCAGTGGCTTCAGGTCGTGCAGCGCCAGGTTCAGGGAATCGATGTCGCGCCGCACCGCCTGGGGCAGCGCCGCGATCAGCGACGGCACCTGCGCCGGGTCGGTCGCCTCGAGCAGATCGAGCACGGCGAGGCCCTGCGGCGACAGCAGGGCGCGGATGTCGGCCGAGGAGGCGTCCGGGTCGTCGAGACGGCGATCGGCCAGGGTGCGCAAAAGGTCGCGGTCGTGCGTATCGTCGAGGCGGCCGGCATTGGCCTGCAGGAACACCCAGCGGCTGTAGGTGTTGGGTGCCACGCGATGCAGCAGGGGGTCGTTGGCGCGGCGGAAGGTGCCGGTGACCATGAACTGGATGGCGCTGTCGGTATTGTGGTAGCCGCCGATGGCGACGATGAAGTCGATCTTGCCCAGCAGATCCGGCTCGAGGGCGGCGATGATCGCCGGCCCGACGCCGTAGGACACCGCGGCGATGCCCGAGGGCAGCCAGGGGCGGTTGTCGTTGGCGCCGCGCAGCACGTCGGCCAGGGCCTCGGCATCGGCGCGCGACAGCGACAGCCGGCGCGGACCGGGCAGCTCGGGCACGATCACCAGGAAGCCGGCGCGCGCCAGCGAGCGCGCGAGGTTGCGCAGGCGCGGCTCCTGTCGGCCGAGCACGGCGGCGCCGGGCACCAGCACCAGGCTGGCACGTGCCGCGTTGGCCGGCGTGTAGAGGTCGACCTCGACACCGCGCAGATCGCTCGTCGATTCGACCGGTTTGGCGGTGAGACGCTTGAAGAACGAGACGTCGCCCGAGGCGGCGATGTCGGACATCAGCAACGCCGCCGTGGTCCAGCGCACCGGGTGGCCGAACACGAACAGGGCTGCGATGGCGAGGCTAAGGACGACGGCGACACGCTTCATTGCGCAGCAGCGTGCCGCGCGAGAATGGCGAAAAGGCGGCTCTCAGGCCGGCGCCAGCCGCAGGCGCGCAGCGCGCGCCTCCCACAGCGTGTTGAGCGCCAGCGCCCCCAGGATCACGCCGCCACCGATGAAGCCATAGAGCCCCGGCGACTCGCCGAAGGCCAGCCAGACCCAGAGCGGACCGAGCACGGTCTCGAGTAGGCCCACGAGGCTCGCCGTGGCGGCCGGAAGGTGGCGCAGGCCCAGGGTGAACAGCACCAGGCCCAGCCCGAGCTGCACCACGCCGAGGAACGCCAGCCAGGGGATTTCGTGTGACGGTGCGGGGAACGGCCAGGCGAGCGGCAGCGTGATCAGCGCCGAGACGATGCCGCCCAGCACCACCGAGAACATCATGTTCACGTCGGGCCGCGTGCGGATCACCACCATGTTGGCGGCGAAGGAGACGGCGCAGCCCAGCGCCAGGAGCGGGCCGGCGATGCCGGTGCCCGAGAGCGAATCGACCACCGTCAGCGACACGCCGCCGATCGCCGCCAGCATCGCGACCCAGGTCGCCGGCCGTACCGCCTCGCCGAGGAAGAGGCGGGCCAGCAGCGCGGCGATCAGCGGTGCCGAGGCCATGACGACCAGCGTATTGGCGACCGTGGTGTGCTCCAGCGCGACGAAGAAGCCGATGAACGAACCCGACAGGCAGAAGGCGCTCAGCAGCATCACCCGCCAGGCGCGGCGGATCGCATCTAGCGTCACGGCGCGGTCGAAGGCCATGAGGTAGCCGCCGACGGTCAGCGACATCACCACCGAGCGCCAGAACACGATCTCCCACGGATTGGCCTGCAGCGAGCGCGTGACCACGCCGGCCAGGCTCCAGCACAGCGCACCGCCGGCGGCCAGCGCGACGCCCAGGACAAAGGATGGACGGGTCATGGTGGCGCGTTATGTCCGGCGCCGGTCCGCGGGGCAACAATGGTATTGTCCGACACAATGCCCGCTGTTATCGACCTCGAGCCGTTTCGTCCGCGCTTTCCCTGGCTGACCGCCGATCTCCAGACGATCGCCAACCGCATTTTGCCGCCGACCGACCATCTCGGTTCCGCGTCGAGTGAATGCATCCGCCTGCCCATGGACGATGGCAGCGGCGACACGCTGCTGGCCACGCTCGACCGGCCGTCGACCGATCACGGCGGCCCGCTGGTGATCCTGATCCACGGCCTGACCGGCAGCGAGGCCAGCGCCTATGTGCGCACGACCGCGCGCCACATGCTGTCGCTGGGCTATCGCGTGCTGCGGCTCAACCTGCGCGCCGCCGGTCCGTCGCGCACGACCTGCGGCGACATCTACTACGCCGGCCGCTCGCAGGATTTCCGCGCCGTGCTGAAGCTGCTCGATCCGGAGCTGACGGCCAACGGAATCTTCGCCGTCGGCTACTCGCTGGGCGGCAACATGCTGCTGAAGTTCCTCGGCGAGGAGGGCGCGTGCGCGCCGTTGATCGGCGCCGCTACGGTCTGCACGCCGATCGACCTGTCGGCGACCTGCCAGAACATGCTGCGGCCGCGCAACCGCTTCTATCATCGGTATATCCTCGGCCAGATGAAAGCCGAAGCGACGGCGGCGGGCGCACGCCTCACAGCCGCCGAGCGCGCCGCGATCCTCGGCTCGCGCTCGGTATGGGAGTACGACGACGTCTTCATCGCCCCGCGCCACGGTTTCACGGGCGCCGAAGACTATTACGAGAAGAACAAGGCCCTGCGCTTCATGCCGGAGATCCGCAAGCCCGTCCTGGTGGTCGCGGCGGCTGACGATCCCTGGGTGCCGATCACGAGCTATCGTGGCTTCGACTGGAAGGCGCATCCCGACCTGACGCCGCTTCTGCCCGATGGCGGCGGTCATGTCGGTTTCCATGCCGCAGGCAGTGCCGTGCCGTGGCATGATCGCGCCATCGAGCGCTTCATCGGGGGGATCACGACATGATGGCTGTAGCGCGGGTGGCGGCTGCGTCGCTTCTGCTCGGCATGAGCGCCGGCAGCGCGAGCGCGCAAGCGGTTGGCAAGGACTGCACGTTCAAGGGCCACAAGCTCTGGGGCAGGGTGCAGGTTGTGCTGTCCTCGCCCGACATCAAGATTCAGATCGTCAACTCCTTCCCCGATCTCAAGGTCATGAAGGTCGGATCGTTCCCCGACGCCTGCGGCAAATGGCAGTCGGTGACGTCGTCGCCCGACCTGAAGATCCAGATCGTGAACTCGTTCCCCGACATCAAGATCATGTATGTCAACAGCTTTCCCGGCGTGCCGTAAAATCGGTTGATTGCCGAGGGCACGATACGTCTGTAGATTGTCGCTCGCGTTGCAAGCTAGTCGGGGGAGAAGCATGCGTCGCGCCATCCGCCATTGCGCGGTTTCGATGTCGCTTGTCGCGATGCTGCCGGCCTGTGCGCCGACGGCGGACCGATGGAGCAAGGACGGCAGCACCGTCGAAGCGCGGAACAGCACTTTCAACTCGTGCCGCTCTTCGGCGCACGCCCGGCTCGCGTCGGCACCGCCGGCATCCACCTATCAGCAGGTTCCCGCCGCGGGTGGTGTGATCGGTATCCTCGTGGGCGCACTGGTGTTGGGCGTGGCCAGTGCTGCGGCGCAGGGTGCCGCCACCAACGCCAGCATCGATTCGTGCATGCGGGAATCCGGCTTCGTCAGGCCGCAACCCGCGGTCAACAGCGACGGTTATCGCAACGATTCGGTCAAGACGAACACCGCGCCCGGCCCGGCCGGCGCCCCGGCGTCTGCGAACCCCGGCACGGAGAAGCCGCCGGCGGACTGCCGCCCGACCGCGACATCGCCGGGACCCCGGACATCGTTGATGGCAAACCAGCCGCCGCCGACGTCGTGCATATCCACGCAGCCTGCGCCGTCGTAGCGGGACATCTCGCTAGGGCACGATCCGGATCGGCTCGACCGGCCAGTCGTCGCCGAGCAGGGGACGCAGCAGATCGGCGAGATCGCGCGGGATGAAGCTCTCGCGCGACGCCGCGATGTCGTCGAGCGACCACCATTTGAAACCGCGAAACGAATCGGCTTCCTCAGGCGTCATGGTGCACACCACGGGCTCGAAGGCGGGTACGCGCAGCGCGTAGACATGGGCGCGCGTCAGCACGCGCTCGCCGGCGATATCGAGCTCCTTGTCGCTGATCCAGACATGGCGGCCAACGTCGCCGATCTCGATCCCGGTTTCCTCGCGCAGCTCGCGGCGCAGGCCGTCCTCGAACGACTCGCCGGCTTCGAGCGAGCCGCCCGGCGTCACCCAGAAGGTCGGCCGCAGCCGCGCGGCCGGGTCGACGATTCGTCGTCCCGCCAGCTTCATCATCAGCACGCGGTCATGCGGATCGATCAGCAGCGCGCGGGCGGAGGGGATCAGGCGCATGGCGTGCGCCCGGCGGCTATTTCTTCGCCAGCAGCTTCGCCGCGTCGACGGCGCCGTAGGTCAGGATGCCGTCGCAGCCCGCGCGCTTGAAGCTGGTGAGCGTTTCGATCAGCACCTTGTTCCAGTCGAGCCAGCCGCGCTCGCAGGCGCCGCGCAGCATCGCGTACTCGCCGCTCACTTGGTAGGCATAGGTGGGTACGCCGAAGGCGTCCTTCACGCGGCGCACGATGTCGAGATAGGGCAGGCCGGGCTTCACCATCACCATGTCGGCGCCTTCCTCGATGTCGAAGCCGACCTCGCGCAGCGCCTCGTCGGAATTGGCGGGGTCCATCTGGTACGTCTTCTTGTCGCCCTTGAGCGCGCCCGAGCTGCCAATGGCGTCGCGGAATGGGTTGTAGAAGGCCGACGCGTACTTGGCCGAGTAGGCGAGGATGCGCGTGTGAATGTACTTCTGCCGGTCCAGCGCGGCTCGGATCGCTCCGACCCGGCCGTCCATCATGTCGGATGGAGCCACGACGTCCACGCCGGCGGCGGCGCAGACG